>JAIRNL010000195.1 GCA_031258035.1 Azoarcus sp.
CCGCGTCGGGTGGTGGTGGTTTCGGCCTGTTATTCCGGCGGTTTCGTGCCCGCGCTCGCGGATGGGAACACGTTGGTCATCACCGCCGCCGCCGCCAACCGCAATTCTTTCGGTTGCGCGGCCGGCAACGATCTCACCGATTTCGGGCGCGCTTATTTTTCCGAGGCGTTGCGGGAGACGCGCTCGTTTACCGAGGCGTTCGCGCGCGCCCGGGCCGCCATCGGCGAGCGCGAAAAGGCCCACGGTTTTCCGCCTTCCCTGCCGCAGCTTGCCGGCGGCGAGGCGCTGGAGGAGCAGTTGGATTGGTTCGCGCGGAAAATGCCGATGCCCGCGGAGGCGGACGGCGGTGTTTCCGCGCCGCCGTCCACCGGATCGGCGCGGCCTCCGCGCGCCTCGCCGGACGGCGCCCTGCGCGCCGGCTCGCCGCTCAATCGTCGTCGCTGACGACGGTCCGGGACGATTCGCCGAGTATCCACGTCGCAGCCAGGCCCCCCGCCCAGGCGTGTTTGCGCTCGACGAGCGGGCTGTCGTCGAATGCCGCGCCGCGCAGGGTGTCGTAGCGCACGAAACCGCCGACCCAGAGGCGTTTGAAGCGTCTGGAGAGGGAGGCGAGGAGTTGCGTCCCCGAATAGCCGCCCGAGGCGCTGTAGGCCGGGCGGCCTGGCTGGGCATGGCGCGGCGCGACTTCGTAGAAATACTTGTGCTGGCGGGCGTTGGCGAAGATCGGCCCGCCCAGTACGCCGAGATGCCAGCCGGAGTGGCCGAAGACGGTGGTGTTGAAATTGAGCGCGGGGGAGAAAATCATTCCGACGGGTTTGACGCCGCCCCGCACGGTGTAGGCGGCGCGAACCGGCAGGCGCAGATCGAGCCGCGTCCCGTCTGTATCGCCGCGCCACAGGTTGAAATCGAGCGAGGGGCCGACTTCGGCCGTCGGCTGGAGGTCGGGCATGCCGCGCCGTCGCCCCTTGCTGTCGCTTTCGACGGGAAGCGACGCGGAGAAGCTGAGATTGATTTCCACCCGGTCGCTATCGAAGAGTTTGCCGCGCAGGCCGTTGCGGTCGGCTTTCAGGATTTTGCCCCGGTAGACGAAATAGGGCATCGGCAAGGCCATGGTGCGTTGCCGGCTCGAACCGCGATATTCCGGGAAGGACACCACGCCCGCGCCCAGTCCGGCTTCCCACAGCGGCCTGTCTTCGCCGGCGGCGGGCAAAGCCAGGGCGGCAAGCGACAATGCCGCCATTCTTCCGAGGGCGCGTGGCATCATCGCGCGGAGACCGTTTTTATGGAGATGTCGGCGGGATGCGTCATTTCGCGTTTCTTCCGGACAGCGACGCGGACAGGTAAGCGAGGATATCCCGCTTGTTGGGCTGTTGGCCGAGCCATTCCCGGACTTGGCGGATTTCGGCGAATGCCGCTTCGCCGAAGCGTTCGCGCAGGAGATCGTCCCGGACGGAGCTTGCCTTGTGCGACTGGATGTCTTTTTGCCAGCGTTCGGTCAGGATGATGTCGAGGTAGGGCGACAGGCCGTTTCGTTCCAGTTGTTCCCATTCTCCGGCGTCCAGCCAGACGAGTCCGCAGGGGGGACAAAAATCCAGCCAGAAGCTGTTTTCGTCGCCGGTGCGGTAGCGGCCCATGATGCGCTGGCAGGCAGGGCAGGGCCGTGCTCTCGAAGGTGTTTCGCGTCCGGGCAGGGGCGCGGGTTCCACCGTCTGGCGGTCGGAAAAGTGCCGTTCGATCCACGGCAGGTAATCTTGCATGGCAAGCAGGATGGCATGGCAGTCCGGGCAGTGCCTTGCCGGTAAATCCGCGGCCAAATCGTAGTGCCTGAAAGAAGCGTTTTTCGAGCAGGCGCAGCTGATTCTTTTCATGTCGATTTCCTTCTTTCAGCTCTGCCTGAAACCGTCCAGCAGGGTCTGGAGCGCCGCTTTTTGCCCGGCGCTGCCTTCCTTCGCCACTTTGCCGACCAGGGCGGCGACGGAAAGATTTTGCAGGCTGCCCGAGGCGTCGCCGAGCGCGCCGAGCAGATCCTTGAGGTCTTCGACCATGTTGCGCTCGCCGTCCAGGTGCTCGCGCAGCCCGACTTGCAGGGTGTTGCTCTTGCTGATCGCGCCGTCGATGCCCTTGCCGACCGCCAGCGCGTTCACGAACCGCTCGAAGTAGTCGCCCTGGCCGCCCACGATGTCGATGTTGGCCTTGGCGAGCGCCGAGCCGAGCACTTCCGCCTGCTCGCGCGCGATGCCGCTTTGCGCTTCGATGGCTTTCAGGGTTTCGGTGTGGGCGCGTTCGAGTTTCATGCGGAATTCTTCGTGGGCGCGGGTGTCCTCGCTCATGGCCTTCATGGCGTCGAACTTGTCGCGCAGCCCCTTGGCTTCGGCGGCGAAACGGGCGGCGATCACGTTGGCTTCGGCTTCGCCCACGCTGACGATGGCCTGGGCGTCCGCCGTGTGGACCTTGACTTCAGCCAGCCCTTGTTTTTCCTTGCCCTCGGCTTCGGCGAAGAGCCTGGCTTGCAGGGCGCCGGCTTCGGCCTGTCCGTATTTTTCGAGCGCCTCGGCGGCAGCGATCTTGACGCGGGCATCGACCTGGCCTTGTTTTTCCTTGGCGTCCGCCGTGACCAGCAGCACCTTGGCTTCGGCAAGGCCCGGCGCGGCGGTGATGGCCTCGATCCCCTCGGCTTCGCGCTTCTTGGCTTCCGCCGCTTTTTCCGCCACCTTGAGGTGCGCTTCGGCGAGAGCCAGTTGTTCGGCGGCCTTGAAATGGGCGCGACGCTCCTGGGCTTCGGCTTCCTTGACGTTGAGGATGAGTTTTTCTTCCGCCGCGCCCTCGGCGGTGAGGATGACGGCCTGTTTCGTGCGGTCGGCTTCGGCGACGACGCGCACTTCCTTGATGGCTTCTTCCTGTTCGGCCACGGTGCGCTCGACGATGACGCGCTCGCGGATCACGTCGGCGATGGCTTTTTTCTGGGTTTCCACCGCGCGATCCTTGTCGATTTGCTGGAGCGTGACTTCCCGCTCGCGGTCGACGATTTCCAGCTGGCGGGCGCGGGTGACTTTTTCTTCCTCGATGGCCACGGCGCGTTTGCGGTTGTTTTCCGCGACTTCTTTTTCGCGGGTGACGTTTTCCTGTTGCACGGCGATGGCCTGCTCGGCGTGCAGGCGGGCGAGTTCGGCCTTGGTGTGTTCTTCGGCCTCGACGCGGCGGGCCTCGGCTTCTTCGCGCGCCTTCACCGTGGCGATTTCGCGCTGTTGCTTGAATTCGGCGTCGGCCTGTTGCCGTTCGAGTTCGAGGACGGCTTCGCGGGTTTCGACGTCCTTTTTCTTGATCTGCATTTCCTCGTTGCGCCGGAATTCGTTGGTGCGCACGTGCTCCTGCGCGGTGAGGTCGGTGATTTTCTTGATGCCCTGCGCATCGAGGATGTTGCTCGGGTCGAGCCGGGAAAGCGGCGTCTGCTCCAGGTAGTCGATGGCGGCGTCCCCGAGGACGTAGCCGGAGAGGTCGTCGCCGATCTGGCGGATGATCTCGTCGCGGAAGTGGTCGCGGGCCTGGTAGAGCTCGACGAAATCCATTGATTTGCCCACGGTTTTCAGGGCCTCGGAGAACTTGGCGGAGAAGAGCCCTTCCAGGGTTTCCTGGCTGGACGCGCGGGCGCAGCCAATGCCTTGCGCGACGCGGAGCACGTCTTCGGTCGTCTTGTTGACCCGCACGAAGAATGTCACCTTGATGTCGGCGCGGATGTTGTCCTGGCAGATCAGGCCCTCGTTGCCGGTGCGCGCGATTTCGATGGTCTTCAGGGCGATGTCCATCATCTCCGCCTTGTGGATGATGGGATACACCATGCGCCCGGTGAAAGTGACCTCCGGCTCGCTGCGCGTGGTGTTGACGATCATGGCGTAGCCTTGCTCCACCTTGCGGTAAAAACGCGCGAAGAGAGAGAAGATGCCGAAGATGAAGAGGGCGGTGATGCCGATGGCGGTCAGGACGATGGTGAGGGTCGGCTGCATGGTGTTTCCTTTCCTATGGATGGGCCCGCATGGATCAGGAGGCGGGGAGAGTTTGACGTTTTTCCTGGCGTATCAAGGGTTTTCTTTCGGCGCGATGCGGTAGATCCGCGTGGATTCGTTGTATTCGATGATGAACGCGGCATCGCCCCGTTTCAGGTTGTTGGGCGTGTCCGCCACGACGCGGATGTGATAGCCAGCGCCGCGCGCGGGCACTTCGGCGCGGCCGAAGGTCTCGTCTACCGTGCCGGTGAGCACCACGCATTCGTGGCCGACGAGGGCGGTATTGGAGATGGCGTTGTGGGTCACGAAGAGCTTGCGCAATGGGCGCACGCAAACCGCCGCCGCCGGAAGCGCGAGCGCGAAGGCGCCGACGAGCATGACCGAGCCGACGGCGAAACGCAGCGCGTCCGTCGGGACGAGGGGGAGCAACCAGAGCGCCGCGATGGCGCAAGCGACCCAGGAAAACAGCACGAGCAGGCTGATGACCACCGAAAAGGGCACGCCGCTCAGCCCGAGGGCGACGAGGTAGCTCGCCAGCGTGCCGATGCCCCCGGGTTCGCCGTCCAGGTGGTGATGCCCGGCATCCAGATCGCTGCCGGCATCCAGGTCGCCGCCCGCGTCCAGGTCGCCGCCCACGTCCAAGTCGCCGCCTATGTCCAGGTCGCCGCCCACGTCCAGGTCGAGATCGGGGCCGCCGCTTTGGTAATCCACGAGGCCGAACAGGGCCACCGCCCAGTACAGCAGGACGACGCCGAGAAGGATCGTGTAGATGACTGCCGGATAGCTCAGGATGGCTTCGGAAAAACCCATGGAAAATCCTTCAGGTGCAATCGTGCGTCCGGGGAGGGGAAGAATTTCGAGTGGCGAAGTTTATCAGTTCTCGTGTTACTCGTTCCTTGATGGCGAGACGTTCTTCCATGGACAGGCCGTAGCGCGCGCCCAGTATTTCGTAATCGTCCGGCGTCAGGGTGACGGTGAGGCGGGGCCGCTTGGGGCGGTGGTTCACCGACAGGCCGAGGATGCGGCGGATCTGGTCGGAGTTCGAGAGGTTGTTCTCGAAAGCGGCGCGCCGCACCGCTTCGAGAACGGCGGCCTCCACATCGAAGGCCACCTGCGCCGCGCGCAAGGCCGCATCCGAACCGCTCCAGCGCATGGGTTTGCGCGGAGGATTCGCCGCGGTGTTCATGCCTTGCCTCCCGCCGCCGCCGCGCGGCGCGCCCGGATGCGTTCCATCGCTTTTTCCTTGCGGTGGACGTCTTCGCCGATGCCGGCTTCCGCGAGCTTGGCTTCCAGTCCCTTTGCGCTCAGTTCGCGGTCGAG
>JAIRNL010000217.1 GCA_031258035.1 Azoarcus sp.
CAGGCGGGAGACGGCCTTGCCGACTTGCGGATTTTTCTCTGCGAGCATGATCAGTTCCTCCTCCTCTTGCACGCTCAGGAACCTGAGCCAGTCCCACAGCCCCGTCCCGTCGTCCCGCGGCAGTTTGCGAGGCAAGCCCAGGCGCCCAGGGGTGGAAGCTTCCGCTTCGGAATGAGCGTGTTCCGCTTCGGGAAGCTGCATCTTGCGCCAGAAGGGGCGGAAGTGCGGTCTCCTGCTTCGGGAGGTGCAATGCTGCCTCTTCAGGGCGCAAATTCGCATTTTCGGAACACGCCCGGCACGCGCCGAAGGGCAGACTGCCCTTCAGAAGCTCGGGGGTGGCTTTCGGGCGCTCGGGCGTACCCTTTCGGGGCGGTAATTTCTTCTGGTTGCGCGGCGCTTCCTGCCGTCGGAATGCCAACGCCTTCCTTCTGAGGGGTTGCCGGGGCCCATCAGTAACGCTCGCCGCCGCGCGGACGCGCGCGCGGCGATCCGCGAGGCTGCCCAGGTCGTGGGCTTCTGCTCATTCATACTTCGCGGCGATCGGCATCCGCCTTCCGTTGCCAAATGCCCGCGGGCGCAGGCGCAGGATCGGTGGGGCCTGGCGGCGTTTGTATTCGTTTTTCCAGATCATCCGTCGTATCCGCTCGATCAGGGCCGCGCCGCTTTTTGTTTCAGCCAGCCGCGCGTAGTCGGCCTTGACGATGTCGCGTTCTTCGGCAGAGAGGCGCTCGCCTTCGATCAGGATTTTCAGGATCGTGTCCAGCACCGGGTAGGGCGGCAGGCTGTCGGTGTCTTTCTGGTCGGGGGCGAGTTCGGCGGAAGGGGGTTTGTCGATGATGGCATTGGGGATCAGTTCGCGGCCAGCGGCTTCGTTGATGTGGCGGGAGAGGGCGAAAACTTCTGTCTTGTAGAGGTCGCCGATCAGGCCCAGGCCGCCGTTGGTGTCGCCGTAAAGGGTGCAGTAGCCGACGGAGATTTCGCTTTTGTTGCCGGTGGTGAGAAGCAGGGCGGCGAATTGGTTGGAGTATTCCATCAGGATGGTTCCGCGCGCGCGGGCTTGCAGGTTTTCCAGGGCCAGCCCTTTGAGGGGCTCGTCGAAGGCGGCGCTGAAGCCTTGTTCGTAGGCGGCGACGATGTCGCGGATCGGGTGCTCGAACAGGCGGATGCCGAGCGCGTCGCAGAGCGTGGCGGAGTCGTCGACGCTGCCCGCGCTGGAAAAACGCGAGGGCATGGTGATGGCGACGACGTTGGCGGGCCCCAGGGCTTCGGCGGCGAGGGCCAGCGTCAGTGCGCTGTCGATGCCGCCGGATGAGCCGATCACGACTTTCTCGAAGCCGCAGCGGCGGGCGTAGTCGGAGAGGCCAAGCACGATCTGGCGGCGGTAAAACGCCATGGCGGGCAGGCCTGCGGCGGGGACGGGGGCGAGCGGCTTGCCGTTCGCGTCCGAGAATTTGCCGCCCGCGAAATGTAGCGTGGCGATTTCTTCCGCGAAGCGCGTCGCTTCAAAGACGACGCTGGCCGTCTCGCCCGGGCCCGGCGCGACCGCGAAGGAGGCGCCGTCGAAGATGAGTTGGTCGTGGCCGCCGATTTGGTTCACATAGACTATCGGCAGCTTGTGGCGGCGGCTCGCGGCGGCGAGCAGGGCGTGACGTTCTTCGCGTTTGCCGATGTTGGAGGGGCTGGCGTTGATGGTGATGACGAGATCGGGTTTTTCCGCCGCGAGCCGGGCGAGGGGGTTGACGGGGTAATCTTGTTCCCGGTCGTTCCAGGCGTCTTCGCAGACGAGAAAACCGATTCTTGCGCCGCCGATTTCCAGTACCGCCGCCGTTTCCGTCCCCGGCTCGAAATAACGCCGTTCGTCGAAGATGTCGTAGGTCGGCAAAAGCTGTTTGGCGTACTGGAGGACGATTTTTCCGTTCCGGAGTACGAGCAGGCTGTTTTCCAGCGCCTTGCCCGGCCCCTGCCGGCGGGTGGGGGCGCCCGCGACCCAGTAGAGGTCGGGGGTGGCGCGGCTCGCATCGAGCAGTTCGGCCAGCGCCAGTTCGAGGCGGGCGAGGAAGGCGGGCTCGTTGAGGAGGTCGTCGGGCGGGTAGCCGGTGAGCGAGAGTTCCGGGAAGATGACGATGTGCGCGCCTGTCGCGGCCGCTTGCCGGGCGGCGGCGCTCATCCGCGCGATGTTGCCGGCGAGGTCGCCGATGGTGAGGTTGAGTTGGGCGAGGGAGAGGGCGAGGGGCATGGAAGGGGGTCTCATTGGCGTCGGTTTCCAGGGATGGCGCTGCCGCGCGCCATGCGCTTTTCCGCCGGGGTTGTGCGGGGAGGGGTCAGTGTCCGCCGCATGATGTTCCCCAGCATGTCAGGGTGTTGAAGTCGTATATCGTCGAGTGCCCGGGCGCGCCGTTGGGTTTCGGTACGCCCCTGGGGATCAGGAAAGTCGCCGAATTGGCGCCATATAAGCCTGACGGATAGGTGAAGGGTTTCAGTACGACGAAGGCGTTATATATCTGGGGCTTTCGTGGTTTGGGAATGCCGACGCCCGCCACGGGGGGAATGTCTCTCGGAGGGGAATCGTCGGCAACCGCTTCGACCCAGGCTTTTGCGTCTTCTGCCGTGGCTTTTCTCAGCAGTCCTTTCCGAACCGCGTCTTCGAGACCGGCGGGGCCAGCCAGTGGCGCCGACCTGAGGTGGTAGGATTCGGGCGAAATATCGGCGGAGGTAACGAGTTTTGTATTGCTGGAGATGGGATTACCCACGACGGCTTTGCCGTTTTTTGCGGGGTACACCATGTCCACGGGGCGGCCAAACAGATTTCTTGCCTTTGGGTTCAGGGCGTCCAGTTTGTCCGTTGTAATGTAGAAATAGCCGCAGGGCCCTTTGTTGTCGTGCGAGCTGATCAGGCGCGGCGTCCGTTTTGGCAGGCCGGCGATGACTTGCCGGTGATAACCGCTTGCCAGCACCGCCACGATTTTTGTCTTTTGCGACCAGCCAATGTTCCATATCGTTGGCTCGTAGGCGCCAAGCATCAGGACGACAGGTTTGCCGGGGCTGTTGACCGCGATGTCGATCTGGGTGCCTTCATGTCCGCTCTGGTCGATCTGAAAGCCGACTTTCCGGCCGGAATAGGCGCCCGCCGCGAATACCGAGAAATCCGAAGGCAGTTGCAGATCCGG
>JAIRNL010000161.1 GCA_031258035.1 Azoarcus sp.
TAACTCAACACAGGAAAATTTGCAGCAGGTCGTTGAGAAAGCGCCGGCCTTGCGCCGTCGGGCGCAGACGGCCGGGCGTGGAATCGAGCAGCCCGCGCGCGCGGGCCGTGGACACGCCGGCGGCAATGGCGGACGGCGAGAGGCCGGTACGCGCGCTGAACAGGCTCTCGGGGACGCCGGCGGCAAGGCGCAGGGCGTTCATCATGAATTCGAACGGCAGTTCCGCCGCGCCCACCGTGCGCCGCGCCTGGATGAAATCGCCGCGCGCCGCGCCTTCGAGGTAGCGGGCCGGGTGTTTGTGGCGGGCTTCGCGCACCACGCCTCCGGGGGTCGTGATCTTGCCGTGCGCGCCGGGGCCGAGGCCGAGATAGTCGCCGAATCTCCAGTAGTTGAGGTTGTGCCGGCATTGTTGGCCGGGGCGGGCGAAGGCGGAGATTTCGTAGTGCTCGAACCCGGCGGCAGCCAGCCGCGCTTCGATCGCTTCTTGTATGTCGGCGGCGGTGTCGTCGTCGGGGAGGGCGGGCGGGTTGCGGGCGAACGGGGTGTTGGGTTCGAGGGTGAGGTGGTAACAGGAGAGGTGGCCCGCGCCGAAAGCCAGCGCCGTTTCGAGATCAGCCAGCGCCATGGCGGGCGTCTGGCTGGGGAGCGCGTACATCAGGTCGAGGTTGACGCGCTCGAAATGGGAGAGGGCGGCCACTACCGCCCGGCGCGCGCCGTCGCCGTCGTGGATGCGGCCGATGCGGACGAGCATGTCGTCGTCGAAGCTCTGGATGCCGAGCGAGAGGCGATTGATGCCGGCGGCGCGGTATTCGCCGAAGCGCGCGGTCTCCACGGTGCCGGGGTTGGCTTCGAGGGTGATTTCGGCCCCGGGCGCGAGCGGCAGGCGGGCGCGCAGGGTGTCGAGCAGTTTTTCCAGCACCGGCGGCGGCAGCAGGCTGGGGGTGCCGCCGCCGATGAAAATGCTGTGGATGCGCCGTCCCCGGATGCGCGGCAGCGCCGCGTCGAGGTCGGCGATCACGGCGTCGCGCCAGCGCGCGGCGGGGATGTCGCCGCCGCGCGGCGCGTGTGAATTGAAGTCGCAATAGGGGCATTTGCGCACGCACCAGGGAAAGTGGATGTAGAGCGCAAGCGGGGGGAGGCAGGGGGGCATGGAGGCGGGCCGTCCGGTGTTTCCCGGCATGGCGAAGGGGGCGGCTCAGCAGGCGTCGATTGCCGCCATTGCCTGCGCCACGGTTGGGTGGCGCAGGCGAAAGCCGAGTTCGTGGCCGAGGCGTTGGTTGTCGATCCGGCGCGATTCTTTCATGAACGACAGTGCTGACGGGGACAGGCGCGCAGCCAGTTCCGCCCACGGCAGCCGCGGCGGGCGCGGCAGGCCGCAGGCTTCGGCTATGAGGTCGAAGTATTCGCCCACGGGCAGGCGGCTGTCGTCGACGGCGTTATACACGCGCCCGGCGCGGGCGCGAAACAGGGCCGTTACCGCGAGACGGGCAAGGTCATCGGCGTGGATGTGGCTGGTGAAAACCGGGTCGGCGGGGACGGGATCGCCGCGCGCGAGACGTTCGATGGGCAGACGGTCGGCGGCGTAGATGCCCGGCGCGCGCAATACCGCCACCGCAACCCGGCGGCGGCGGCCGAAAGCGCGCAGGCGATGTTCGGCATCGAGCCGGCGGCGCGCGCGCGCGTTCGATGCCCGACAGGGATGGGTTTCGTCGATGAGCGCGCCGGCACAATCGCCATAAACGCCTGTCGTACTTATGTATATGAGTCGCTGTGGTAGACTGCCGCGGCTGCCGAGAGCGGCCAGGAGATGACGGGTGCGTGGGTCTTTTTCGTGTTGCGGATCGCCTCGCGCGTCGGTTTCCGTCGTCGCGGGAGGCGGGGCGAAGTGCAGCACCGCGTCGGCGATACCCGCCAGCCTCGCCAGGCTGCGACGGTCGTCGAGGTTTCCGTGCAGCGGTACCGCGCCGAGCGCGCGCACGGCGGCCATCGCCTGGGAGCGGCGCACGAGGGCGAACACGCGAAAACGGGACACGAGAAGGAGTATCGCGCGCCGCGCGATGTCGCCGCAACCAACCACGAGAATTCTTTTCATCATGTCATATCACATTCAACTCCGGCCCGGCAGCCAGACGTTTACCGCCGACGACGATCATACCTTGCTCGACGCGGCGCTGGCCGCCGGCCTCGCGCTGCCTTATGGCTGTCGTACCGGCGTCTGTGGCGCCTGCAAGGGCAAGGTCGTCCAGGGGCGGGTCGAACTGGGCGCTTATGGGGAGCACGCCCTGCCAGCGACCGAACGCGATGACGGTCATGCCCTGCTTTGCTGCGCGCGGGCGCGCTCCGATCTCGTGCTCGAAATTTCCGCCCCGGCACAGATCGCGGACAAGCCAGCCAGGAAGTTGCCGTGCCGCGTGAGCCGGCTCGAACGCCTTGCCGAAGACGTGATGCGGGTCGATCTGCAATTGCCGGCCGACGAGTCTTTCACCTTCCGCGCCGGACAATATGTCGACATCGTGCTGGAGGATGGCCAGCGCCGCAGTTTTTCCATCGCCAACGCGCCTTGCGAACAGGGCCATCTCGAACTGCACATCCGCCGCATTCCCGGCGGCCGTTTCACCGGGCATGTGTTCGATGGCATGCGGGTGCGCGACATCCTGCGCATCGAAGGCCCGCATGGGGGCTTCTATCTGCATGAGGACAGCGAGCGCCCCGTGGTGATGATCGGCGGCGGCACCGGCTTCGCCCCGCTCAAGGGGATTGTCGAGCATGCGATCCATATCGGTTTCAGGCCGCCGATCACGCTTTATTGGGGCGCACGCACGCCCGCCGGACTATACCTGCACGAAACGGCACAAAGTTGGCAGTCCATGCTGCCGGGTTTCCGCTACATTCCAGTCGTCTCCGACGCTCGCCCGGAGGACGGCTGGACGCAACGGCGGGGACTGGTGCATGAGGCGGTGCTGGCTGACTTCGCCGATCTGTCGCGGTACGAGGTGTATGCGTGCGGTTCGCCGCCGATGATCGAGACTGTCCGCGACAGTTTCATGCGCGAGCGCAATCTCGCCGCCAAGGCATTCCACGCCGACGCTTTTACTTTTGCCGCCGTCCCGTCAGCCTAGGATTGAACCGATGCGCCAAGTCGCCCTGTTTACCCGAGAACCTGTTGTCAACAAAAAACGGGCGATTACCGCCAACCGGCTGATCGCGCATGGCCCCAGCGTGGCTTCGGTGGTCGAAACGCTCGGCGCCGTCGGCGACTACTGGCCGGAGCAATACCCGGTGTTCCTCAGCCTCGGCCGTCTCGTCCCCACGCCCGAATTGATGGCCTGGCAGGCGCCACCCAATGTACACATCGAAATCCCGGCGCAGACCCTCGGCCATCCCCAGACCCAGGCGCTGCTGTTGCAGCTCCAGGAAGCCGGCATCGGCATGTGCCTGACCTGGTTTACCGCGGGCGCGGCGCTGCCGCCGGAGGTGAACTGGCGTTTCGTGCTCATCGACGGACGCAAGAATCCGACGCCTGACGGCTCCCCGGGCCTGAGCCTCGCCTGGGGACTCCCCGATGTGGCCGCGTTCAGGCAAGCGGTCGCCGCCGGCTACGACGGCGCTTCTGGCTGGTTCTTCCTGCACGGCACGACGCCGGCGAAGGAGCTGTCGCCCAATCATGCCCAGATCATCCGCCTGCTCAACATGGTGCGCAGCAATGGGGAAATCCGCGACATCGAAAATGTGCTGAAGCAGGACGTGGCCTTGTCGTACAAGCTGTTGCGCTACATCAATTCCGCCGGCTTCGGGCTGATGGTCGAAATCCAGTCGTTCCGCCACGCGGTCAGTATTCTCGGTTACGACAAGCTCCACAAATGGCTGTCGCTGCTCCTGGTGACAGCCAGCCGCGATCCGGGCGCGCCGGCGATGGTGCAGACCGCCATCGCCCGCGGACGCTTCATGGAGCAGATCGGCGCCGGTTTTTTCGACGAATCGGGTTGCGGCAACTTGTTCATCACCGGCGCGTTCTCGATGCTGGGCATCCTGCTCGGCACTTCGATGGAGGTGCTGTTCGAAGAAATGTCGCTGCCCGAACCGATCACCGACGCCCTGCTCCACGGCGAAGGCGACTACGCGCCATTCCTGCATCTGGCTCGCGCCTGCGAGAGTTTCGATCCCGGCGCGCTCATCAAGGCGGCCAACGAGCTGCAGGTCATGCCGGAGCAGATCAACCTCGCGCAACTGGCTGCGCTCGGTTTCGCCGACAGCCTGCAAGCCTGACGCTCCGCCACGGGCGGCGGCAAAGGAAAAGCCGGCCGCGTACGAAACGCGCCGGCTTTTTCTTGTCGTTTCCGCCCGGCCGTGCGGCTCGGGAGGCGGCGGTCACTTCAACGACAGAATCCACTTCACCAGTATTTTCGCTTCCTCTGGCGTCACCTTGTTGGGCGTCATCGGAATCGGCCCCCAGACGCCAGAGCCGCCCTTGAGCACCTTGTCGGCGAGCTTGTCGACCGCGTCCGCCTGTTTGGCGTACTTGGCGGCGACATCCTTGTAGGCGGGGCCGATCAGTTTTGCATCGACCTTGTGGCAGGCCGTACAGCCCTTGGCCTTGGCCATGTCTTCGGAAGCAAGGGCGGGGGCGGAAAGAAGCCCGGCGGCAAACGCAACAGCAACAATCGCTTTCATAGGGTGATCACCTCATGATAATGGTGTAAAAAGCCGGACGAATATTACGCCAAGTGCGGGCGATTGCCTATCCGGGAACCCCCCATATCATGAAAAATATCGTGCCGGGCGCCGGAAACCCGCTCTGCTGCCGCGAAAGCCCGGTTGCCGGCGCCTCGTCCGTCATCCGAGTGTCTCTTTTCCGCCGTCCGCCAGCCAGATCCGCTCGACGAAACGCCGCAGGATTACCCGTGCGTGGGGCGCATCGGCCGCCTCGGCGCGATGCGCCGCCGGATTGCCCTGCGCCTTTTCTTTCGTCAGGATATCCGCCATGACCTCGCCGCTGAATTCCGGATGGAACTGCGTGCTCCACACCATCGGGCCATAGCGCAGGATCTGGTGCGGATCGTGCGCCGATCCAGCCAGCGACTCCGCCCCTTTCGGCAGTTCCGCCACGGTCTGCGCGTGGAAGAGATTCGCCGCGCAGCGCGACGGGATCCCGTCCAGCAGCGGTTCCCGCGCCGCGTTCGGGTGCAGCGATATTTCGTGCGTTCCCAGTTCCAGCCCCGCCGGGTGATCCTCGACCACGCCGCCCAGGGCGTGCGCGAGCAACTGGTGGCCGTAGCACACGCCGAAAACCGGTAATGCCGCATCCAGCGCCGCGCGCAGCCACCCGGCGGCGGCCTCGCTCCACGGCAGGCGGTCTGTCACCATCGCATCCGATCCCGTCACCAGCACCCCGGCGTAAAAGCGGGGGCTGTCGGGGCGCTCGCCCCGTTCCACGTGCGCGCGCCGCACCAGACGGCGCGCCTCCAGCGCCTCCAGTCCGCAGGCGCGGATGAACATGCGGTCGTAATCGCCGTATTTTCGCTGTATCGCCTCGGAGGCGCTGCCGGTCTGCAAAATCAGGATCGGCCGGGAGGTCGTCGTTTCCCGCGCGCTCATTTGCAATGCGGCAATCCGTGCCGCCCGATGAAATCGACGATCGCCTCCAGCTTCTCGCCGCTTTTCATGTTGCCGACGTCGATGCCAGCGTCGATCTTGTTGGTGGCCGGCAGCCAGGGGCGGGCGATGCCGACGCGCAAGGGCCGCGTAATGCTTCCGGAAGAAGCCATCATGCCTCCTCGTTCTAAGAGAGGAGGCTATTATGCCAAAATATCCGCCTTGTGACCGGGAAAGGCGTGTACCGCGCTTCGTTTCGGCTGCCGGCAAAAGCCAAACCAGGCGGCACGCGCTTTACCGTCGGCACGACCTGATTTTCCCGGGAGGTCGGAGTCCAGCTAATGTGAATACGAAAAACCCCGAGCGGCAGCCGGGAACCGGCAAGCTGCAAAAGAAGCCCCGGGATGAAGAAAAATACAGACAAAACTCTTGGAAATAGCGGTAAACTTCACACATCGTGTTTGCTAGGTTTTTACGTGCGGATCGCGGCATATCCATAAAGCCCGCGATTGTATTGATACAAAAATAGCCATGTTGCAGTGAACAAAACGACGCGGTAATGATACAATACCTAATATATATGCGTTTTTCGTTTCTTATTTACCGAACGGCGCGGGCATTATGGCTTTTCGTCTTCCGGTCGGAGGTAATATCGTGAGTCTCTTCGGGCAGATTTTTTCCTTTTTCCGCAGGAAGGCCATCCCCTCGGCGATCGAAGACGAGCTGGAAGAGCGTCGCCTGCATCCGCGCATCAATCCCAAGGAAGCGACGCGCATCCTCGTGATCGACGATTCCCCGACGATCCTGACGGCGATGAAGCGCTTCATCGAATCGGCCCATTGCGTCTTCCTGGGCGCGATCGACGCGAAGATGGGCATGGAGGTCGCCCTCACCCAGAAGCCGGACATGATCTTCCTTGATATCGTCATGCCCGGCATCAATGGCTTCGCGGCCTTGCGCGCCCTGCGCAAGAACGCCCGCACGCAGGATATTCCCATCGTCATGATGAGCGGCAACGAGCAGGCCAAGGCGCAGTTTTTCGGCGCCCACATCGGCGCCGACGATTTCATGAAGAAGCCGTTTTCCCGTTTCGAGGTTTTCGCCCACATCGCGCGCCTGCTCGACGCGGACTGTGTTCCCCGGCGTCCGCCGCTGGAACTGCCCTACAACAGCCCACCCGTGACCCCGGAAGCGGCCCCGGTCCAGGCAGCGCCAAGGCGCGACGAAGCGCCGGCCCACGCGGAGCGCCCGCCCGATCCCGAGAAATACGCCGTGTCTCCGGAAAAGGCCGCCAGGGCGTCCACGGCCCCGAAAGCCCCCGTTCAAAAAGCTGCCGCGTCCAAGGCGCCCGCCGTCGCCGCCCGGAAGGAGGCCGCGCCTCCCCCGAAAGCGGCAGCCAGGAAAGCCGCCGCCCCGCAGCCGAAGCCACCCGCGGCCAATGTGGCCCCTGCCGCCGAGGTGCATCCCAGGTCTCCCGCCGCGCCAGTCCAGGCCGGCCCCGC
>JAIRNL010000255.1 GCA_031258035.1 Azoarcus sp.
GTATCTCGTCGCCGCGACTTCAGTATCTCGTCGCCGCGACTTCAGTATCTCGTCGCCGGGAGAGTTCTCTCTCGTATTTAGCCAGCGAGGCGGCGGGTACGCCCATGATGCGAGCCAGCCACGGCGGCGGCGTCCTGAGATGTTCCTGGAGGCGAGCCAGCACTTCTTTTGCCGCGCCCCCACTGGGCTGCTTGACGGGATGGACGCCGGCGCGCACCACTTTGGCGGCCGCCGGGCCGCCGATGGATTGCAGGTAGAGGATCTGGCAATCGGCCACCAGCGCGGCGCGGGCGGCATTCCTGTCTTCGGCATGGAAGGTTTGCAGCGCGTCGCGCACGGCGATGAGCCGGGCCGCGTCCGGCGATACTTGGTAGATGAGGAAGCGTTCGCAGGAGCCAAAATGCCCGTCCAGCATTTCATCGTGGTTGGAGGCGATGGCGACGCGGATGGAACGGGGCAGGTCGCCTTCGGCATAGGCTTCGGTGGCGGGGAGGTCGCTGCCTGCCACGCCTTCGCCCTTGAAGAGGCGAATCACGGCCTTGAGCGCGTCAAGCCCGATGCCGACGGCGCAGTTTTCCCCGGCGTGGCCGCCAGCGAGTATTTCGCGCAGATCTTCCACCGTGATTTGCGCCAGCCGGGTTTCGGTAAGCGGCAGGCCGTACCGATCAGCCAGGGCATTCACGAACGCTTTGATGTCGAGGTGGTTCAGGGCACGCGCCGCGCAGGCAATCCGAAGCGCCGCTTCGCGGGAGGCGGCAGGTTGAGGGGACATGGGATACGCCTCATGAAGTTTTGCCGGGGCATGGCGCCCCTGTGTTTTCCTCTTGGCGGAACGACGTTTTCAGTCTTCCGCCGCGCCGAGCCGCCGCGCGCGCACCGAGATGGGCAGGCGCGCCGGTCTGGGGATGGGGTCGATGTAATAGCTGCCGCCGTTTTCCAGTTTCAGTTCGCCGCCCCATTTGTCCGGGCCGTCGAATTCGATCGACTGGATGTCGGCTTCCAGGTCGCGCTTGGGCAGGTAGAACACCAGCCCGCCAGCGGGATTTTCTCGAATCATGATGTTGGCCATGTCGTTCCTTTCGTCGCGGCGGCGTCGCGGGCGGGGAGGCTTTTCATTTCGCCCGCCGCGCTTTTATCGCACCAGGTCGTGGTTGAAATCGGTGACGCCCATCTGGCGGGTTTCGTCGTCCAGGCGCTCCAGCACGGCGTTCGTCAGGGTGGTGAGGAGGTACATCGCGCCCTCGTAGCCCAGGGTGGTCATGCGGTGCAGGTGGTGGCGATCGAAGATGGGAAAACCGATGCGAATCAACGGTACTTCGCATTCCTTGCCTTTGTGGAGCGTGTCGCGCTGGATGAACTTGCCGTAGCTGTTGCCGATCAGGAAGTCGGGTTTGTCGGTGAAGCACAGGCTGCGCAGGTGCCAGAGGTCGCAGCCGGGGTAGGTTTTGCCATGTTCGCCGTAGGGGGAGCTTTCGAGGAGTTTGTCCACCGCTTTCGCCCATTTTTTGGCGCCGTTGTTGCAGACGATGTGGGTGGGTTCGATGCCGAGTTCGAGCAGGTAGCGCACCATGCCGAAGGTGAAATCCGGGTCGCCGTAGATCGCCATCTTCTTGCCGTGCAACCAGGCGTGCGAGTCGGTCATCATGTCGACCAGGCGGCCGCGCTCTTTTGCGAGCGAATCGGGAATGGGTTTGCCGGTGACGTCCGAGATGGCCATCAGGAATTCGTCGGTGCCGTCCAGCCCGAGCGGAATCGAGATTTTGGGTACTTCCTGGTTCCAGGTGCTTTCCACGAATTTCCGCGTTTTCTCCAGCCCCATCGGTTGGAGCAGGAAGGTGGTGATGGCGTTGGGCGCGTCTTTCACTTCGGGGATCGTGGTGCCGCCCGCGTACATGCGGAATTCGCCATCCGCCGGGGTATCCAGCACTTCTTCCGGATCGCAGAGGAAGGTGAAATCGACGTCCATCTCTTTGAGCATGCGCTTGATGACGCGGTAGTTGCCGAGGTAGGTCTCGAAGCCGGGGACGATGTTGATTTTGCCGTTCGCGCCGGGGGTCTTGCCTTCCATGTGGTTGAGGGTGAAATAGCGCAGGATGCCTTCTTCCATGTTGTCCCAGCCGGTGACGTGCGAGCCGACGAAGGACGGGGTGTGCGCGAAGGGCACCGGGAAATCCTTGTCCAGGTAGCCTTCGTTCTTGGCGTTGTTGACGAAGGCGCTCAGGTCGTCACCGATCACTTCGGCGATGCAGGTGGTCGACATGGCGATCATTTCCGCGCCGTAGAGGCGGGTGGCGTTGGAGAGTCCTTCGTGGACGTTTTTCTGTCCGCCGAATACCGCCGCGTCCTCGGTCATGGAGTCGGCGATGAAGGCGATCGGTTCCTTGAAATGGCGGTTGAAATAGGTGCGGAAATAGGCGACGCAGCCTTGCGAGCCGTGGATATATACCAGGCTTTTGTAAAAACCCAGGCCGCACAGGGCGGAGCCGAGCGGCTGGCAGGCCTTGGCCGGGTTGATGGTGAGGGCCTCGCGCTTGAAGTTGAGTTCCTGGTATTGCTGGGTGGTCGTCCAGTCGAAGGTCTCGCGCACTTTGTCCGCGCCGGGGTTTTCCTCGAATTGTTCGCGCTTGTTCTTCAGGACGGCCCTGTAGTCGTCGTTGCGGAACAGCGGATAACAGGGTTTGATGTTTTCTACGTCTTGCATGGTGATCCCCTTTGCGGCGCCACTTCGCCGTGGACGAGCCGCGAAAGTTTTCAAGAAAAGTCACGGGGTTCCGCCTTGCGTCCGGAAACCGGGGGCGCAAGGGGGGGGTTGAACGGTCAGGCGGCGGCTTTTTCGGCTTCTTCGGGTTGTTCGGTCTTTTTCAGCCAGGGTGGCGTCATCTTCTTCCAGCAGGGATTGTTGAGCGTCATGTCCATGTCGCGGGCGAAAATGGCGAAGCCGTCGACGCCGTGGTAGGGCCCGGAATAGTCCCAGGAATGCAGTTGCCGGAAAGGGACGCCCAGTTTGTGAAAGACGTATTTTTCCTTGATGCCGGAGCCGATCAGGTCGGGTTTCATGGCATCGACGAATTTCTCGAATTCGTAGCCGGTCACGTCGTCATAGATGAGGGTGGCCTCGCCCATGTCCTTGATCGTGCGGTCGTAGTCGTCGTTGTGGGCGAATTCGTAGCCGGTGCCGATCACTTCCATGCCCAGGTCTTCGTAGGCGCCCACCACGTGGCGCGGCCGCAGGCCGCCGACGTAGAGCATCACTTTCTTGCCTTCGAGACGCGGACGGTATTTGGCGATCACCGCTTCCATCATCGGGGTGTATTTTTCGATGACGCGCTCGGCGCCTTCCTTGATCCTGTCGTCGAAGAACGAGGCGATCCCGCGCAGGGATTCCTTGATCTTGGTGGGGCCGAAGAAATTGTATTCGCGCCAGGGAATGCCGTATTTTTCTTCCATGTGGCGGCTGATGTAGTTCATCGAGCGGTAACAGTGCAGGAGGTTGAGCTTTACGTTGGGGGTGTTTTCCATCTCCGGGAGCGTGCCGTCGCCCGACCATTGCGCCACGACCCGGAGCCCCATTTCTTCCAACAGGATGCGCGAGGCCCAGGCGTCGCCGCCGATGTTGTAGTCGCCCAGGATCGCCACGTCGTAGGGCGTTTTCTCGAAGGGCCGGCCGTCGCGGTTGGAGAGAATCCAGTCGCGCACCGAGTCGTTGGCGATGTGGTGTCCGAGTGATTGCGAAACGCCCCGGAAACCTTCGCAGCGCACCGGCACCACGGGTTTGCCGATTTCGGCGGCGGCTTTCTTGGAGACCGCCTCGATGTCGTCGCCGATCAGGCCGATCGGGCATTCGGATTGCACGGAAATGCCCTTGTTGAGCGGGAAAAGCTGCTCGACTTCCTGGATCAGCCTGGCAAGTTTCTTGTCGCCGCCGAATACGATGTCCTTTTCCTGGAAATCGGAGGTGAAATTGATTTCACAAAAGGCGTCGACCCCGGTGGTGCCGACATAGTAATTGCGCCGCCCGGCGCGGGCATATTGGCCACAGCCGATGGGGCCGTGCGAAATGGAGACCATATCCTTGATCGGGCCCCAGACCACGCCCTTGGAGCCGGCGTAGGCGCAGCCGCGCATGGTCATCACGCCGGGCAGGGATTTGCGGTTGGAGGTAATACACTTCTTCGAGGACTCCAGCGTCTTGTCGTTGACCATCAGGTGTTTCTTGCGGTCTTTGTGCGCCTTTTCAGGATAGACCTCCAGGACCTCGGCGATCAGGGCCTCGGTTTCTTCGCGGGTAAGTGCTGCCATGATATTTTCCTCTCATCGCCTCGACGCTCATCCGCGCCAGAGGCCAATGGACATTCATCGAATTCCGGGGTTTTCCGAAAGCCGCCCCGGACTCAGGCGGCGGCGGCGGCTTCGGCGGCAAGCTCGGCCGCGGTCTTGCCGATGATGGCTTCGTTTTCCGCGTCCATGATGCCGAACTCCATCAGCAGTTCTTCCAGTTCTTCCATTTCCAGCGGCTGGGGAATCACGAACTTTTTGTTGTCGATCACTTTCCTGGCCAGCGCCCGGTATTCGTCGGCCTGTTTCGCCTTGGGGTCGTACTCGATGACCGTCATGCGGCGGATTTCCGCGTGTTGCACGGTGTTGTCGCGCGGCACGAAATGGATCATCTGGGTGCCCAGTTTGGCGGCCAGGGCCTCGATCAACTCGTCCTCGCGGTCGGTCTTCCTGGAATTGCAGATCAGCCCGGCCAGGCGCACGCTGCCGGAGTTCGCGTATTTCACGATGCCTTTCGAGATGTTGTTGGCCGCGTACATCGCCATCATCTCGCCCGAGCAGACGATGTAGATTTCCTGCGCCTTGTTTTCCCGGATCGGCATGGCGAAGCCGCCGCAGACCACGTCGCCCAGCACGTCGTAGAAGACGAAATCGAGGTCTTCGTCGTAGGCGCCTTCTTCTTCCAGGAAGTTGATGGCGGTGATCACGCCCCGCCCGGCGCAGCCCACGCCCGGTTCCGGGCCGCCGGATTCGACGCATTTCACGCCGCCGTAGCCGACGGCCATCACGTCTTCGAGTTCGAGGTCTTCCACCGATCCGGCCTCCGCGGCCAGGTGCATGACGGTGGTTTGCGCTTTCGAGTGCAGGATCAGACGGGTGGAGTCGGCCTTGGGGTCGCAGCCGACGATGAGGACTTTCTTGCCGGCCTCGGCCAGCGCCGCCACCAGATTTTGCGTGGTGGTGGACTTGCCGATACCGCCTTTGCCATAAATGGCGCATTGACGCAGTTTTGCCATGGTGTGCAACTCCTGTTCGTTCCATCGGAGGTCGTGGGAATTCGACCTTTGCCCGATCCCCTACCGCAGGAACCGTACCAGTTTGTAAGATTGCCCATAACAAGATGATTCCATGAAGAATTTCATGGCGCGCAGGGGCTTTTGGCGTGCGCGGGAAATGCGACAATTGTCTTCAGGCTTTGTCAAGCTACCGACAAAGAAGCCAGCCGGCCGCGCCGGGAATTTCTGGCCCGCGAAACACTATGTTTCTGTTTTGGAAGGCTTGATTTGTCCGACGCCTTGGGCCTCGCCTGGCACGACGATTGCTACCGGGTAAGAGACGCCCCCCCTCGAGGAGCCTGGCTCATGAGCCACATCACTTTCTACGAAAAACCCGGCTGTCGCGGCAACGCCCGCCAAAGAGCATTGCTGCTGGCTGCCGGGCACACGCTGGAAGTCAAGAGCCTGCCCGACGAAGCCTGGACGCGCCAACGCCTGCTCGCCTTCCTCACGCCCCTGCCGGTGGCGGAATGGTTCAACCCCTCCGCGCCGCAGGTCAAGGCGGGCGAAATCGACCCGACGAACATCGACGCCGAAGCCGCCCTCGCCCTGATGCTGCAAAACCCCCTGCTCGTGCGCCGTCCCCTGATGGAATCCGCGGGCGAGCGCCGCGTCGGGTTTGTGCCGGAAGAAGTCGACGCCTGGGTGGGGCTGGCTGGGCAGACGGTCAGCGCGGCGGAACTGGGGTGCCAGGGCGGCGACCGTTGCAGCGGGCACCACGACGACGATGCCTGTCATGTGCCTCCTGGCGACGACGCCCAAGAAGCCGCCCCGCCTTCCTGAACCTCGCCGGTTCACCGGCATCGGTCTTCTGTCCGACGATGATGTTGACCCTGGCTCGCGCCGCCCCTCTTGCCGCGCCTCTTTCGCCCCGCCAGCGCCTCCAGCACGCGCTGCTGGCGCGCCGGGCGTCCGCCGTCGCGCGGGATGACCCCAATCGCCCGATTCTGGCCAGCCTCCTTGCCGGGCGGATGTGCGATGCCGGAATGCTGCCAGCCAGCCTGGGACTCTCCGACGACGAACGCGCCCAACTGCGGCGCGACTATTTCGACGGCTCGCCGCTCGCGCTCCCCGGCGGGGTGGCGGAGGCGTTACCGGAAGGCGCGGATCTGGTCGACATGCTCCTCAGGGCGCGGGCCGGGCGTTTTCCCTCGGAAGCCTGGCTCGCCAAAATCGTCATCACCGCCTGCGCGGGCAAGGAACACCTCTGGCGCGACCTGGGCCTGGCGAACCGGCGGGAACTCTCCCAGCTCCTGACGAACGCCTTCCCCGCTTTCGCGCAAAAGAACACCGGCGACATGAAATGGAAAAAATTCCTCTACCGCGCCTACTGCGCCGGCGAGGGCATCTACGTGTGTCCCGCGCCGTCCTGCCGGGAATGCACCGACTACGCCAACTGTTTCGCGCCGGAAGTCTGACGTGACATGCCCGCCCCGCGCCCCACCGACCTCCAGGACCGCGCCCTCGGCGCATACCTGGGACTGGCTGTCGGCGATGCGCTGGGCGCGACGGTGGAGTTCCTGACGCCCGCCGAAATCCGCCGACAATTTGCCCGCGCGGGCGGCGCGCACAAGGAGATCGTCGGCGGCGGCTGGCTCAACCTGAAACCAGGGCAGACCACCGACGATACCGCCATGTCGCTCGCCCTGGGGGAAGCCCTCCTCGCCGGAGGCGGCAAGATCACGGCGCTGGCTGCCGCCCGCGCCTTCGACGAGTGGATGCGCGCCAAACCCATCGACATCGGCAACACGGTGCGCAGGAATTTGCTCCGTTTTCGCAACACGGGCGAAGCAAAAGCGCCGGAATCCGAACACGACGCGGGCAACGGCGCGGTGATGCGGGCCCTGCCCGTGGCGCTCGCCACCTTCGGCCGGACGAAATCCGAAATCGCCGCCGCCTTCGAGGCGCAGGCGCACGTCACCCACAACAACCCGCTTTCCGACGCGGGCGGCCTCGCCGTCATCGCCCTCATCCACGCCGCCCTGGCTGGCAGCCCCTGGCCAGAGCTGAAGGCAATCGCCCAGGCCCTGGCTGCCGGGCATCCGCAATACGCCTGGAACAAACGGCAACAGGAAAACCCGAGCGGTTACGTCGTCGAGACGCTGGTCGCTGTCTTGCAGGCATTTTTCGCCACCGACAGTTTTGAAACCTGCCTGATCGACGTGGTCAATCGCGGCGGCGACGCCGACACCACCGGCGCCATCGCCGGCATGATCGCCGGGGCCTGGCATGGCGCGGCAGCCATCCCGAAACGTTGGCAAAAAGCCCTGAACCCCGTGATCGCCCAACGCTGCCGGGAACAGGCCGAAAGGCTGATGGCCGTTTCGATATCCATCCCCTGACGCCGCGACGAATGGCCGGCGTCAATATCCGGCGCCCTGGCTCCCCTCGCCATCTTCCAGAAGTTCTGCCCAGTCCGCGGCAATGATCCGCAAATTCAGGCGCTTGTAGAAATTGCGCTCTTTGGCGCCGATCTGGCGGCCGGGGGGCACGAGCGCCCAACCGACAGGCGTCGCGGCATCGTGGAGAATGTCCGCAAGCAACATGCGTTCGGTGTCGCGGTCGAGTGGCAGCCCCAACAGCAGGTATTGCCGGCCTTTCCGGTACGCCTTGAGAAAGGCGGGAATCGCAAAGCCGCCCATGAGTTCGGTAATGTAATCCACATAATCGGCATCGGAGGCAACGTAATGGGGCCTGGGCCTTGGCGTCCCGACTGGCTTGAAGAGGATCGGCAGCGCCGGCCTTGCCGCGTCCGGGTCGATTTCCGCATACGCGCCTTCCCGAAACGCGAACAGCCTGAAGCGGTAATCCGTTCCGCCGATGCGGGCAACGCCCACGACCAGGGTATGCGGCCGATCCGCATACGTCTCCTGCAACTGCGTGTCCCGGTTGAGATCCAGCACATAGGGCGGGCGAATGACCCCCAGCCAGTCATGCAGGCTGGCGCGCGTCCATGTGGTTTCGCCGTAGGCGCGGGTAAGGAAATTGTCTACGGCGCGACGCCCGCGCTTCAATTCCACATTCATGGCGGCGCGGGAAAATTCGTACATGAGCCTGGGAGACATGGGCTTGCCCCCATTCATGGCGATGATCAGGGAATGGTCGTCGGCGGGGATGGGCTGGCCGCCCTCCGCCGCGACGACATCCCGCAGGACGTCACAGCCCAGGCAGGGCACGATGGCGCCGTCTTTCAGGCCCGTGATGAGTCGTTGGCGCAGTTCTGTTTGCATGCTGAAAAAGAGCAAGAACCGCGCCATCCCGCATTGCGCCGCAGGCCGCAATCTTCCCTGATGTGTCCGATCGCGGCGTGCCCGCCCGTTCCGGAAGCGTCAGCCTCCCAGTGCAGCGATATCGTCCGCCGTCCAGACGGTGTTCGTGGCGGAGAACTGGACTTCTTCAATGCCGCCGCCCGCAACCACAACCTGGCCACCCGCACCAAAATTGAGCACGAGCGTGCCATCATCGGCACCAAAGGTTCTCACCATATCCGGATGGATGCCATCGAGCACCAGTACGTCGTAGCCCTGGATGTCGGCGATCATGTCGATGCCGTCACCAGCCCTGAATAGATAGGTATCGTCTCCGAGGCCGCCTATCAGGGCGTCGTCCCCCTTGCCCCCATACAGCACGTCGTTGCCAGCGCGGCCGTGCAGATAATCCACGCCGCCGCCGCCGTATATGAGGTCATCGCCGAAGGAGCCGAAGTAAGTCAGGTTCGTGCTCGCCAGCGCAGCCAGATCCGCACCGTTGATCGCCGTGCCGTCGGCAAATCGTACCTCTTCGATGTCGCCGGCCGCGTGGCTGAAGATGAACTCGGGTTCGTCATCGTCCCCGGGGAGTGCCACGAATATACCGTCGCCGTCGTTTTCCATGAGATCGACGACACGGCCGATGACGACGTTGCCCGGCCCGATGCCCGGATCGAGCACGATGGCATCCCAGCCGCCGCCGTCGAAAATCTGATCCTCACCGCCGCCGTAGCCGAAATGATACGTGTCGTTTCCCAGCCCGCCGTAAAGAATATCGTTGCCGCCCCCGCCATAAAGGGCATCGGCATAGCGGGTGCCCGCCAGCACTTCCGATGAATCACTGCCGAAGATTCTCTGGGCAAAAAGCACGTCGAATGCGCTTCGCGCACCGGAGGTAATCAGCGGAAGTAGATCAAATGATATGAACATGAACATCTCCTTGGAAAATGGGACATTGAAACCGCATTGCACGCCAATTGACCCGACAAATGGCTTGAGTGCCTGACTTCATGGCGAACCCGGCAGGACATGGAGCGCCCTGCCGGGTTCGCCCGGGTTTTCAGCTCACCCGTGAATCAAGCCCCCCCCAGAAGATCGCTGAAAATGCCGAGCGGATTGAAGACGCCGCAAACCGCATCCGTTACGATGTCGGCCACGGCCGCGGCGGCATAGATGCCGGCATCAACGGCGGCTTCGCAGTCTTCCACCAGGGTGCCCCAAAGGCCGAGCATGGTGCCCAGCTTGCCCCCTATGCCGGACGAGGCGAGGTTTTCGGGGCTGAAAATGCCACCCGGATTGAAGACGCCGCAAATCGCATCCGTTCCAATATCCCCAGCAACCGCGACGGCGTAGATACCCGAATCTACCGCCGATTCGCATTTTTCCACGAGCGTGCCCCACAGCCCCAGGACCGCCGTAATAGGAGAAGCAGTAATAGCCATGTTGTGACTCCCTCAGATGAGATTGAACCAGAATGAATGGACCTGAACAGATATTGCCTAGTCCAGGTACCCAAGATGCTAACACAAAAAAATAAAAAACAAGCTAAGCATAGCTGGAACGGATGATATGTCTATGGATTGACGGATATGAATACTGGCATTACATGTTTTCAAACTTATTATAAATACTCAGCGACTTGCATAAGTGCCCCGTTCACAAGACATCGTTTTCAGTTTTCTGTTTTTTTGGGGGGAACGATGGCGACTGCCCTCGTGCACGCGGCCACGAAGGCAGGAAATTTGAATGGAAGTGTGAAATATGCCTCACTTTTGCGTGCGCGCGACCACGACATTGTGCACTGCGGCAGCGCCGTTCGCCTTGAGGCAGCGGGCGAGCGCATTGAGCGATGCCCCCGTGGTCATGACATCATCGACCACCGCAACCCGCAGCCCATCGAAACGCCGTCTGGCCGCGAAAGCATTGCGCAGGTTGGCGAAGCGGCCATCGCGGTCGAGGCCCGCCTGCGGCGCGGTGGCGCGCACGCGCGCGACCGCGGCCAGTTCGAGCGGCACGCCGGCGGCGCGAGCCAGCGGGCGGGCGATCTCCACCGCCTGGTTGAAACCGCGCTCGCGCAACCGCGCCGGATGCAGCGGCATCGGCAACACCAGGTCGACCGCCGGCAGAACGTCGAACGCCCGCGCGAAAAACTTCGCCAGAGCCAGGCGGTGGCCGTATTTGAGCGCCTGCACCAGCGCATCGAGCGGAAAGGCGTAGTCGAACGCCGCATGGGTGGTATCGAATGCGGGCCGCTCGCGCAGACAGCGCCCGCAAATTTCTCCGCCGGGGGTCGCCAGGGCGCAGCACGGGCAGACCTGTGCGCCATGGCGCGGCAACTCGCGCGCGCAGGCGGCGCAGACCGGCGAATCATCGTCGCCGACCGCGCAAGCGCACAGATGGCAGTCCCGCGCCATGAGCGCGGCAAGCGCGGACGCAAACGGGCCGCGCCACGCCCCCTGCCGGAAAAAGTCCTGTATCGGTCTCAATTTGACTCGTTTTCCCCCGCTGGGTGAAAATATTCGGCCACATGGCTACATATTAGAGCCCGGATTCCCTTCAATGACAACAACATCCCCCCTGCGCTTCGCCGGCAAACCCGCAAGCCCCGCGGCGAATGACGCGCCCGCGGATGCCCCCGCGCCGGGCGGCGCGCGCTGGCGCGTCGCCGAAATCGAGGCGCTTTTCGCGCTGCCATTTCTCGAACTGATGTTCCGCGCGCAGGAAGTGCATCGCGCCCACTTCCGGGCGGGCGAAGTGCAACGCTCGACGTTGCTCTCGATCAAGACCGGCGGCTGTTCCGAGGATTGCGGCTACTGTTCGCAGGCGGCGCGCCACCATACCGGGCTGGAGCGCGAGCGCCTGCTGCCGCTCGAAGAAGTGCTGGAACACGCCCGCGCCGCCAGGGCCAACGGCTCCTCGCGCTTCTGCATGGGCGCGGCATGGCGCAGCCCCAGGGAAAAAGACCTCGCCGCCGTGATCGAGATGGTGCGCGAAGTCAAGAAACTCGGCCTGGAGACCTGCGTCACCCTCGGCATGCTGGACGGCAAACAAGCCAGACAGCTTGCCGAGGCCGGGCTCGACTATTACAACCACAACGTCGACACCGCCCCCGAGTACTACGGCGAGGTCGTCACCACCCACACCCTGCAAGACCGGCTCGACACCATCGAAAAAGTGCGCGAGGCCGGCATCAACGTCTGCTCGGGCGGCATCGTCGGCATGGGCGAAGGCCAGGGCGGACGCGCCGGCCTGATCGCGCAGCTCGCCAACATGTCGCCGCCGCCCGAATCGGTACCGATCAACAAGCTCATCTCCTTCCCCGGCACGCCGCTGGCCGGGGGCGAGGCGCTCGACCCGTTCGACTTCGTGCGCACCATCGCCGTGGCGCGCATCACCATGCCGGAGAGCTTCGTGCGCCTGTCGGCGGGGCGCGAACAGATGAGCGACGAATTGCAGGCGTTGTGCTTCATGGCCGGGGCCAATTCGATTTTCTACGGCGAACGCCTGCTGACCGCCGACAATGCCGACGCCGGCGACGATGCGCGCCTGTTCGCGCGTCTCGGCCTGGTGTCGATCTGAGGCCCGCGTCCCGGTACGGCGCGTGGCGGACACTTCCACGAATCCCCTCCCGGATTTCCGCCTGGATCGCGCCCTGCTGCGGCGGCGCTTCGCCCGCGCCGCCGCGCATTGCGACGAAGCCGATTTCCTCTACCGCGAAGTCGCGCGCCGCATGGACGAGCGGCTCGACTTCGTGCGCCTCGCGCCCCGGCGCATCCTCGATCTCGGCTGCGGCGCCGGCGCCGATCTCGCCCGGCTCGGCGAGCGTTACCCCAAGGCCGAACGGTTCGGTATCGACTTTGCCCCGCCGATGCTCGCGCGCGCGCGCCAACGCCTCGCGCCCCGGCCGGGCGGCCTGCGACGCCTGTTGGGCAAAACCGACCCGGCGGTCAGGCTCATCGCCGCCGACGCGCTGCATCTGCCGCTGCCCGACGCCTCGGTATCGCTCATCTGGTCGAACCTGACGCTGCCCGCCATCGCCGACCCCTTGCCCGTTTTCCGGGAAATGCGCCGCGTGCTCGCGGACGGCGGCCTGGCGACTTTCTCCGCCCTCGGTCCCGACACCTTGCGCGAACTGCGCGCGGCGCTGCCCGCCCACGCCGGCGAGCGCGTACACCGTTTCATCGACATGCACGACATCGGCGATGCCCTGTTGCGCGCCGGTTTCAGCGACCCGGTCATGGACATGGAAATGCTCACCCTCACCTATGCCAGTCTCGACGAGCTTTTCGCCGACCTGCGCGCCAGCGGCCTCAACAACGCCGCCGCCGGGCGCGCGCGCGGTCTTGGCGGTCGCGCTGGCTGGGCGGCGGCGCGCGCGTATTACGAAACCCTGCGCCGGGACGACCGCCTGCCGGTCAGCGTCGAAATCATCCAGGGACACGCCTGGAAAGCCGGCCCGGGCGCGGAACCCGCCTCCCGCCACGACGGGCGCAGCGTCGTCCATTTCCGCCCGCGCCACGATCCGACCGTTTGACGGGGAAAGCGGCATGGCGTTTTCCCGCCTCCCCGCCGGATGCCGCCGCCGCATCCGCGCATCCTCATTGACCACGACATCATACGCCGTGCTATGCTTGAGACATCCACCATTGATGCTCAAAGTGTATGCGACTGATATTGCCATTCCTCGCCGTGCTCTCCGGCTGCGTCTACGTGCCGCCGCGCGCGCCCGGCTCCCCGCCCGCTTTCGCGCATTTGCAGGCGGCGCCAGGGCAGCCGGCACCCACGCCACCGGAAGCCGGACGGCTCCCGCCGCGCGCCGCCCCCGACCCGGTCTCGCCCCTGGCTGAAATCGTCCCCTCGCCCGGGCCGAAGCCCGTCTACTCGCTCGACGTCCACCTGGTGCCGGCCGAACAACTGCTCGCGGCCATCGCCCGCGACCAGCGGATCGACTTCGAGCGCCATCCCGGCATCGAGGGACTCGTCAGCCTGAGCGCCTTCGAGCGCCCGCTGGCTGAACTGATCGAACGCATCTGCGAACAGGCCGAATTGCGCTGCGAGTTCGACGGACGCCGCCTCAGCGCGATGCCCGATACCCCGTTCCTGCGCGCCTACCGCATCGACTACGTCAACCTCGCGCGCGACATGGACGGCGCCGTCGCCACCAGCACCCAGATCGCAGCCAGCGCCAGCGGCCTCGAAGGCGGCCACGCCAGCGGCGGCGGCAATACCTCGCTCACCCGCATCGGGACCAAAACGGCGAATCATTTCTGGGAGACGCTCGAAACCAGCCTCCGCGACCTCCTGAAAGAGCACGAGCGCCACGTCCGCAAACCGCGCTGCGAAGCCCTGCGCCAGCGCGCGCCCGCCGCCGCTGGCGGTACCGCCCCGTCCTGCGGCGGCGGCGGTGAAGCGGTCTACGTCGTCAGCCACCGCGAAACCGGCGTCCTGATGGTGCTGGCCAGCGCCAGACAGCATCGCCAGGTGGCCGAATTCATCGAACTCGTGCAAGGCGCGGCACGCCGGCAGGTCATGGTCGAAGCCACCATCGTCGAAGTCACGCTCGCCGACGGCTACCGCCAGGGCATCGACTGGAGCCGGCTGGGCGCCACGGAGATCGGGATGCGCCCGCGCGGCGCCGATGACGCCAGCGCCATGACGCCGACCGTCGTCTACCTCTCGGACAGAGTCGGCGTGCGCCTCGACTGGCTGGAGACCTTCGGCACGGTCAAGGTGCTCTCCAGCCCCCGGCTATCGGTGCTCAACAACCAGACCGCCGTCCTCAAGGTCGTGGAAGAAGTGGTCTATTTCCTCGTCGAAGCCTCGACCACCGAATACGGCGACGACGCGCGCGAAAAAATCACCGCCACCACCCGACCGCAATCCGTCTCGGTCGGCCTGGTCATGGCGCTCACGCCGCAGATCGGGCGCGACGGCGAAATCACCCTCGGCGTGCGCCCGACCATCTCCAGCATTTCCGGCTTCAAGGACGACCCCAACCCCACGCTGCGCGACATTCCCAACCGCGTCCCGCAAATCCGCACACGTGAAATCGAATCCGTGCTCCGTCTCGCCGACGGCGAAATCGCCGTCCTCGGCGGGCTGATGGAAGACAAGATCGACTACGACACCGGGCGCATTCCGATCCTGGGCGCGCTCCCCCTGCTCGGCGAACTCTTCACGCGGCGGGCAAACAACGTGCGCCGCACCGAACTGGTCATCTTCCTGCGTCCGCGCCTGATCAACCAGCCGGGCATCGCCGGCGGCGACTACGCCGCCGGACGCGCGGCGCTGCCGGAGGCCGACTTCCTGCGCACGAGGCCCGCCCCCGGCGGACGCAACTTCCCGCCCGGACACGATCTTCCCCCCGCCACGCCCCTGCCATCCCTCCCCGATACGCCATGAACGCCCAACCAGCCGCCGCCGCCGCGCACCCGACCTCTCCCCCTCCCGCCGCCGGGCCATCCGCCCCGCCCATCGGCCAGGCCCTGCTCGCCGCCGGCCTGATCGGCGACGACCAGTTGCGTATCGTCCTGCACGAGCAGCGCCGCAGGCACCGCCCCTTCGGACGGATCTGCGTGGAACTGGGCTTCATCGCCGAAACCATGCTGCGCGACGCGCTCTCGGCCCGACTCGGGCGGCAGGCGGTGGATCTCGCCGGCGCGATGGTCGACCCGGCGACGCTGGCTTTCATCCCGGAAGCACTCGCCCGCCGCCACACCGCCCTGCCGCTCGCCCACGACGAAGAGGCCGCCACGCTCACGGTGGCGATGGCCGACCCGCAAGATCTCCTCGCGCTCGACGCGCTCGCCGCCCACTGCGGCCCCGGCATCCGCCTGCGCCCGGCGCTCGCCGCCGAATCCGACATCCGCGAGGCGCTCGACCGCCATTACGGCCGCCGCCTCGCCATCGACGACATCCTCCAGGAACTCGAAACCGCCAGCCCCGGCAAACCCGGCGCCGCCTTCCACGAAACCGGCCACCCTCTCATGCGCCTCGTCGATGCCCTGCTCATCGACGCCGTCAAATCCGCGGCCTCCGACATCCATTTCGAGCCAGAAGCCGGCTTCCTGCGCATCCGCTACCGCCTGGATGGCATCCTCCACCAGGCCCGCGCCCTGCATATCGGGCACTGGCCGGCGATGGCCGTGCGGCTCAAAGTCATGGCCGGCCTCAACATCGCCGAAACACGCGCCCCGCAGGATGGCCGCGTATCGCTCACCGTCGCCGGACGCCCCATCGACTTCCGCGTCTCCACCCTGCCGACGCTGCACGGCGAAAACATCGTGCTGCGCATCCTCGACCGTCGGCGCGACGTCGTCGCCCTCGACCGGATCGGCTTCGAGCCGGCGCGGCTCGCCCTCGTCACGCGCATGCTGGCTCGCCCGGAAGGGCTGATCCTCGTCACCGGCCCCACCGGCAGCGGCAAGACCACCACGCTCTACGCCATGCTCGGCCACCTCGACGACGAGGCGGTCAACATCATGACTCTGGAAGACCCGGTCGAATATCCCATGGCGCGCATCCGCCAGACCGCGGTGGGCGAAGCGGCGCGGATCGGCTTCGCCGCCGGCGTCCGCACCCTGTTGCGGCAAGACCCCGACATCATTCTCATCGGCGAAATCCGCGACGCCGAGACCGCCGAAATGGCGATCCGCGCCGCGATGACCGGCCATCGCGTCTTCGCCACCCTGCACGCCAACTCCGCCATGGGCGCCATTCCCCGCCTGCTCGACCTCGGCATCCGCCCGGCCCTGCTCGCCGGCAACCTGTGCGGCGTGATCGCGCAACGCCTCGTGCGCCGCCTGTGCCCGGACTGCCGCCGCGCCGCGCCAGCCAGCGCCGACGAGCGCGTCCTCCTCGGCCTGCCCGCCGACGGCGGCGAAGAAATCTCCCTCGCCCACCCCATCGGCTGCCCGGCCTGCGCCGGCAGGGGCTATCGCGGTCGACAGGCGATCCTTGAAGTCCTGCCCGTGGACGGGGCGCTCGACGAACTCATCGCCGCCAACGCCCCCCTCTCCGAACTGGCGCGCGCCGCGCGCGCCAGCGGCTATCTCGAACTCGGCGACGACGGCCGGCGCAAGGCGCTCGACGGCAGCACCTCGCTCGCCGAACTGTGCCGCGTCGTGGGGCCGCTCGCGCCCGCCGCGCCCCTGCCGCCGGCGCCGCGATGAACCTGTACCGCTACCGCGCCTGCGACGCGCACGGGCACATCGTCCGGGGCGAACTCGAAGCCGCGCACCTGGATGAACTCGACGCGCGCCTGCGCGAGCGCGGCCTGGAATTGCTCGGCGGCAAACCGGCGGCGCCGTGGATGAGATGGCTTCGGCAACGCCGCCGCATTTCCCGCCGCGAGCTGATCCACTTCTGCTTTCATCTCGAACAATTGTTCAGCGCCGGCGTGCCGATACTCGACGCGCTCGCCGATCTCGGCGCGGAACACACCCACGCCGGCATGCAAACCCTCGCCGCCGGGTTGCGCGCCGAAGTCGAACGCGGCCAGACCCTTTCCGCCGCCATGGCCCGGCACCCGCGAATCTTCGACGAAGTATTCCGCAGCCTGCTGCGCGCGGGCGAGAGCACCGGCGATCTCGCTCCCGCGCTGCGCCAGATCGCCGCCGGACTCGCCCGCGCCGACGAAATCATGGCCCACGCCCGCAAACTCGCCATCTACCCGCTCATCGTTGGCACCATACTCGGCGTCGCGGTCGTGGTCGCGCTCACCCAGGTGGTGCCGCAACTCGCCCAGTTGTTCCGCAGCACCGGCGAACCCCTCCCGCTATCGACGCGGCTGCTGCTCGGGCTTTCCGCCTGGTTCGGCCAATACGGCTGGCTGCTGCCGCTCGCGCCCATCGCCCTTGCCGCCCTCGTCGCATCCGCGGCGGCGCGCCATGCCGGATTCCGTCTCCGCCTGCACGCTCTCTCGCTGCGGCTGCCCCTCTTCGGCCCCATCCGGCAGCGGCTGGCCCTGGCTCGCGTTGCCAGCGTGCTCGCCATGCTCTACGCCAGCGGCATCACCGTGATCGACGCGCTCGCCAGCGCCGCGCGCGCGACGCCGAACCTGGCGATCCGCGCCGGCATCGAAGCCGCCGGTGCCCACATCGCCGCCGGGCGGGGCATCGCCAGCGCCTTCGAGGCCACCGGCCTTTTCCCCCGGCTCGTCACCCGGATGCTGCATCTGGGCGAACAGACCGGACGTCTCGACAAAGCCCTCGGGCAGCTCGTCTACTTCTACGAGCGCGACGCCCGCGAAGCGATCGAACGCCTGCAAGCCAGCATCGAGCCCGCGCTCACCGTGGTAATGGGCTGCCTGATGCTGTGGATC
>JAIRNL010000270.1 GCA_031258035.1 Azoarcus sp.
TGCCTCGACGCCCGCGGCAGGCCGCTCCCGAGGCTTGCGCGGAACACCGCGCGGGCAGCAGTTTGCTAGAATCGCCCCTTTGCGATTTCGCGCGCCATGTACATCGCCCTTCACCCTCCCCCCATGACTCTCCCTTTTTCCGATAGCCCTCCCGCCCGTCCGGATGGCGTGCGCTTCGCTCGTGCCGGGCGCGAAACCCCGCCGCGCAGGGCGACAAAAAACTTTCTCCCCGTCGCGGCTGCGGCCCTGTTTGCCGCCGGTTGCGCCAGCGCGCCGCCGGAAGACCCGTTCGAGAGCTACAACCGCGCCATGTTCTCGTTCAACGAGAAACTGGACAAAGTCGTCGCCAAACCGCTGGCGAAAGCCTACGTGAAGGTGACGCCGGCGCCGATGCGTACCTGGGTCGGGAATTTTTTCGGCAACCTCGGCGACCCATGGATCGGCGTCAACAACCTGCTGCAAGGCAAGCCCGCCGACGCGCTCTCCGACTGGATGCGCTTCCTGGTCAATTCGACCCTGGGCATCGGCGGCCTGCTCGACATCGCCACCGAGGCGCGGATGCCCAAGCACGACGAGGATTTCGGCCAGACCCTGGGAGTCTGGGGCTTTCATGGCGGCCCTTACGTGATGCTGCCCTTTCTCGGGCCGCGCACCCTGCGGGACACCCTCGCGCTCCCGATGGATGTGACATTCGACGATTCCTGGCGCTTCATCCCGGATATCGCCACCCGCAACACCCTGACCACGATCCAGCTGGCCAACGAGCGCGCCCGCGCGCTGGGACTGGAACGTACCCTCGACGAAGCCACGCTCGACAAATACCGCTATTCGCGCGACTTCTATCTGCAACAGCGCCGCTTCAAGGTATACGACGGCAATCCGCCGCTCGAATACGAAAATTTCGACCTCGACGAAAATGACGGCCAAACCGACGGCCAAACGGAAAACACCGGAGAAACGCCATGACGAAAAAACTCCTCGCCTGCTGCCTGATGCTGGCTTCGGCGCTCTTTGCAATGCCTTCCACCGCCGCCGAGGAAACCGCGCCCGATGCGCTGGTGCGGCACGTCACCGACGAGGTGCTCACCATCGTGCGCGCCGACAAGGCCATCCAGTCCGGCGATTCCCGCAAGGTGCTGGCGCTGGTCGACGAAAAAGTGCTGCCGCATTTCAATTTTCGCCGCATGACCATGCTCGCGGTCGGCAAGGACTGGCGCACCGCCACGCCGGCGCAACAGAGCCGCCTCACCGACGCCTTCCGCACCCTGCTCGTGCGCACTTACTCCAACGCGCTCACCCAGTATCACGAGCAGGTCATCAGCTTCAAACCCCTGCGCGCCAGCCCGGGCGACAAACAGGTGAAGGTGAAAACCGAGGTATCCCAGGCGGGCGCGCAGCCGATCGGCATCGACTATTCGCTGGAAAAGACGGACCAGGGCTGGAAGGTGTTCGACGTGCTCGTGGCCGGCGTGAGCCTCGTCACAAACTATCGCGGCAGTTTCGGCGACGAAATCCGCGCCGGGGGCATCGACGGCCTGATCGCCTCGATCGAAAACAAGAACAAGACACTGGAAACGGCGCAAGGCGGCCAGTAATGACGGCCCTCCCGATCATGCCGCTGGACGGGCCGCTGACCCTGCGCACCGTCGCCGCCCGCCTCGAGCGCGCCCTGCCCGCCGGGGATTTCGCGCTCGATCTCGGCGGCGTCACCCAAGTCGATTCCGCCGCGCTCGCGCTGCTTCTCGCCTGGGCGCGCCGGGCGAAGGCGCGCGGCAGCCGGATCGAACTGCGCGCGCTGCCCGAATCGCTGCACGCTCTCGCCCGCCTCTACGGCATCGACGCGCTGCTGCCGCTGGCCGCCTGAAACAAAAACAATCTCCCCCGCGCGATTTCCCGCCGATTCCCCCCTTTCTTTCATGGCCGTCCCCGCGATCCGCGTTACCGCAGTGACCAAACGCTATGGCGACCTGCTGGCTTTGGCTGGCGTCGACCTCGAAATCGGGCAAGGCGAATTCTTCGGCCTGCTCGGCCCCAACGGCGCGGGCAAGACCACGCTCATCTCGGCGCTCGCCGGGCTGATCCGCGCCGACGGCGGCACGCTCGAAATCATGGGCCACGATGTCGTCTCGGCCAGCCGCGACGCCCGCCTCAAACTGGGCGTCGTGCCGCAGGAACTGGTGTTCGATCCCTTTTTCACCGTGCGCGAAATGCTGACCTTCCAGTCCGGCTATTTCGGCATCCGCGGCAACGGCGACTGGATCGACGAAATCCTGCACGGCCTCGGTCTCTCTTCCAGGGCCAACGCCAATATGCGCGCCCTCTCCGGCGGCATGAAGCGCCGGGTGCTGGTGGCACAGGCGCTCGCGCACCGCCCGCCGGTGATCGTGCTCGACGAGCCGACCGCCGGCGTGGATGTCGAACTGCGCCAGAACCTGTGGCAATTCGTGAAAAAACTCAACACCGACGGCCACACCGTCGTACTCACCACCCACTACCTCGAAGAAGCCGAAGCCCTGTGCGGGCGCATCGCCATGATGAAGGCGGGCCGCATCGTCGCGCTGGACACCACCGCCAACCTGCTTTCCCGTTTCACCGCCCGCGCCTTCAGGGTTCGGGCCGGGCACCCCGCCGCCGCGCTCGGGTTGGGCGGCGCGGCGGCGGGGAACGACTGGGTGGAATTCGGCTTCGACGCCCCCGCCGATATCGAATCGCTGCTGGCCCGGTTGCGCGAGGCCGGGGCCGACGTGCGCGAAATCGCCGTCGGCGGCCCGGATCTCGAACAGGTTTTCGTGGAAGTCATGCGCCATGCCTGATCCTTTCCGCGCCTCGTCCTTCATCGGCTTCCGCACCCTGCTCCACAAGGAAGTGCTGCGTTTCTGGAAAGTCAGTTTCCAGACCGTGGTCGCGCAAGTGCTCAATGCCCTGCTCTTTCTCCTGATCTTCTCGCATGTCCTCGACCGCCGCGCCGCCGTCCATGGCGAAGTGCCCTACACCACCTTCCTCGTGCCGGGGCTGGTGATGATGTCGCTGTTGCAGAACGCCTTTGCCAACGCCTCGTCATCGCTCATCCAGAGCAAGATCACCGGCAACATCCTCTTCGTGCTCCTGCCGCCGCTGTCCTGCCGCACGTTCTATGCCGCCTACGTCCTTGCCGCCGTCCTGCGCGGCCTTTTCGTCGCCGCCGGCGTATGGCTGGTCTCCGCGCTCTTTGTCGCCGCGCCGCTCGCGCACCCGGCATGGGCGCTGGCCTTCGCCATCCTCGGCGCGGCCCTGCTTGCCACTTTCGGCGTCATCGCCGGCATCTGGGCCGACACGTTCGACCAGCTCGCGGCCGTCCACAATTTTTTTGTCATCCCGGCTACAATGCTCTCCGGCGTTTTCTACTCCCTCCATTCCCTGCCGCCGCTGTGGCAGAAAATTTCGCACTTCAACCCGTTCTTTTTCATGATCGACGGTTTTCGCCACGGCTTTTTCGGCCAGTCCGACACCTCGCCATGGTTGAGCCTCACGGTAACGGGCGGCTGCCTCGTCGTACTGGCCGCGCTGGCGCTGGCGATGCTCGCCAGAGGCTACAAACTGCGGGGCTGAAAGGGGAAGAAAGGGGAAATGAGCCAAAGCGCAAACCGGGCCGGATTCGCCGAAAAACACAAAACGACCCGGCGACGCGGGAAAAACACCAGGGGATTCATTTCGTCCGGCGCGGCCGTCCCGAAATATCATCGTTATCAAATGGGAAATTTACAAAATGGACAAATTACTGATCGAAGGCGGTATCCGCCTCACGGGTGAAATAGCGGTCTCCGGGGCCAAGAATGCGGCCCTGCCGATCCTGTGCGCGGCCCTCCTGAGCGCCGAACCGATGACTTTCACCAATGTTCCGCAACTGAAAGACATCGCCACCCTCCTTGCCCTGCTCAGGCAGATGGGAGTCAAGGTGGCGCGCGAAGGCGACACGGTGACGCTCGACGCCGGCGCGCTCGCCGAGCCGGTCGCCCCCTATGAAATGGTCAAGACCATGCGCGCCTCCATCCTCGTCCTCGGGCCGCTGGCCGCGCGCTGCGGCGAAGCGCGGGTGAGCCTGCCCGGCGGCTGCGCCATCGGCGCCCGCCCGGTCGACCAGCACATCAAGGGACTCCAGGCGATGGGCGCCGAAGTCGTGGTCGAACACGGCTATGTCCACGTCCGCGCCTCCCGTCTCCAGGGCGCGCGGCTCGTCACCGACATGGTGACCGTGACCGGCACCGAGAACCTGATGATGGCCGCCTGTCTTGCCGAAGGCGAAACGATCATCGAAAACGCCGCGCGCGAGCCGGAGATCATCGACCTCGCCAACTGCCTTGCCGCGATGGGCGCGCGGATCACCGGCGCGGGTTCCGACGTCATCCGCATCGAAGGCGTTCCCCGCCTGCACGGCGCGCGGCACCGCGTCATGCCCGACCGCATCGAGACCGGCACCTACCTCTGCGCGGCGGCCGTCACCGGCGGCGACATCCGGCTCACCGGCGTCCAGCCCTCCAGCCTGGACGCCGTCATCGACAAACTCACCGAAGCCGGCTGTACCGTGCAAAGCGAACCCGGCGCCATCCGCCTCGCCGCCCCGCCAAAGCTCGCGGCGGTCAGTCTGCGCACCGCCCCCTATCCTGCCTTTCCCACCGACATGCAGGCCCAGTTCATGGCGCTCGACTGCGTCGCCCATGGCGCGGCGATGATCCGCGAGACCATCTTCGAGAACCGCTTCATGCACGCCGTCGAACTGCAACGCCTCGGCGCGGACATCCACATCGACGGCAACACGGCGATCGTGCAGGGCGTCGCCCGCCTGGAGGGCGCGACGGTGATGGCGACCGACCTGCGCGCCTCGGCGAGCCTCGTGATCGCCGGACTGGTGGCCGAAGGCGAAACCACCATCGAACGCATCTATCACCTCGACCGGGGATACGAACAGCTGGAAAACAAACTCGCCGCGCTCGGCGCGCGGGTGCGGCGGATGAAATA
>JAIRNL010000049.1 GCA_031258035.1 Azoarcus sp.
CGGCAAGCGACAAGGCGGCCGGCTTCGAGCCGGTGACGCTCTTCTCGGCGCTCTCCACCGTGACGAAAAACCTCGGTTTCATCGCCACCGCCTCGACCACCTACGAAGATCCCTTCCTGCTCGCGCGCAAATACGCCTCGCTCGACCACATCAGCCATGGCCGCGCCGGCTGGAATGTCGTCACCACCGTGGGCAACGCCACGGCGCGCAACTTCGGGCGCGACGAGCAACTCTCGCCGCAAGAGCGTTACGAGCGCGCCCACGAATTCGTCGCCACGGTAAAGGAACTGTGGGATAGCTGGGAAGACGACGCCTTTGTGCGCGACAAGGCCACGGGACAATATTTCGATCCGGCGAAAGTCCACGCGCCCAATCATCACGGCAAGTACTTCAAGGTCGCCGGGCCGCTCAACATTGCGCGCCCGCCGCAGGGGCACCCGGTGATCGTGCAGGCCGGGCAGTCCGACCCCGGGCGCGAACTCGCCGCCGAAACCGCCGAGGTGATCTTCACCGCCTGGCAGACGCTGGAAGATGCGCAGGCCTTCTACCGCGATGTCAAGGGCCGCCTGGCGAAGTACGGCCGCTCGCCCGACAGCCTGAGGATCATGCCGGGCGTATCGCCCTACATCGGCCGCACCGAGGAAGAAGCGCGCGCCAAACAGCGCGCCCTGCACGACCTGATTCCGCCCGAAGCCGGGCTGGCGCTGCTCACCGGGCTGCTTGGCGTCGAAAATCTCGACCTCTCGAAATACGATCTCGACGGCCCCCTGCCCGACGATCTGCCGCCGACACAGGGGATGGCCAGCCGGCAGGACTTGATCCTCGACATCGCGCGCAAGAACAATTTCTCCATCCGCCAGTTGTACGAATGGGTGGCATCGGGGCGCGGTCACTGGACAATCGTCGGCACGCCGGTACAGATCGCCGACCAGCTCCAGGAATGGTTCGAGAACGGCGCCGCCGACGGCTTCAACGTCCTGCCGCCGCTCTTGCCGGACGGTCTCGACGATTTCGTCGACCTGGTCATTCCCGAACTGCAACGGCGCGGGCTCTTCCGCACCGCCTACGAAGGGACGACCCTGCGCGAAAATCTCGGCCTTGCCCGCCCGGCCAACCCGTTCCGCAAACCATGATCCAGAGACAGTCGATGCAATACAGAAAACTCGGCAACACCGGCATCGATGTCAGCCTGATCGCCCTGGGCACAATGACCTGGGGCGAACAGAACAGCGAGGCCGAAGCGCATGCGCAACTCGATTTCGCCATCGAGCGCGGCATCAACCTGATCGACACCGCCGAAATGTACCCGGTGCCGCCCCGTGCCGAAACGCAGGGGCGCACCGAGTCCTATATCGGGACGTGGTTCAGGGCGCGGCCCGGCGCGCGAAGCAAGATCATCCTCGCCACCAAGGCCGCCGGCCCGTCGCGGCAACCGCCGCGTCCCTCGCACATTCGCGGCGGCAACGCGCGCCACGACCGCGCCAACCTCGAAGCCGCGCTGCACGACAGCCTCGCGCGCCTGGGCACCGATTACATCGACCTCTACCAACTGCACTGGCCCGACCGCACGACCAACAATTTCGGGGGACTGGGCTATTACCACGTCGAGGACGAGGACACGGTGCCCATCCTGGAGACGCTGCGCGCGCTCGGCGATCTGGTGCGGGCGGGCAAGATTCGCTACGTCGGCCTCTCGAACGAGACGCCGTGGGGAGTGCACGAATTTCTCCGCCATGCCGAGCGCGAAGGCCTGCCGCGCGTGGCCAGCATCCAGAATCCATACAACCTGCTCAACCGCAGCTTCGAGGTGGGCCTGGCTGAATTCGCCCTGCGCGAAAACGTGGGCCTGCTTGCCTATTCACCGCTGGGCTTCGGCACGCTCACCGGCAAATACCTGGACGGGCAGCTTCCTCCCGACGGACGGGTGACGCGCTGGGAACGCTTTTCGCGCTACAAGGGCGAAACCGCCGAAGCCGCCACCGCCGCCTATGTCGCCCTCGCCCGCCGCCACGGCATCCGCCCCGCGCATCTGGCTCTGGCCTATGTCAACAGCCGTCCGTTTCTCACCAGCAACATCATCGGAGCCACCAGCCTCGCACAACTGGAAGAGAACATCGGCAGCATCGACGTGCATCTGGAAAACGCCCTGCTCGACGAGATCGAGGCGGTGCACAACCGGTATACCTATCCGAGTCCGTGAAAGAGCGAAATCCGCGGGGTGGGCCTGCCACGCAAAAACGGACGCCAAAGAGCGGCTTCCTAAAGCTGGTAGTCTTCCCCGCCCCCGCTCAAGGCCGCTTCCACCATCCTGCGCGCCAGATGCGGCGCGAAGCCTTCGATGAAGGCATAGACATACCCGCGCAACCAGGCGCGGCGGCGCAGGCCGATGCGGGTGGTGCTCGACTCGAACAGATGGGAAGCCTCGATCATCCCCAGCCCGCGGTCTACCGCCGGGTCGTAGGCCATGCGGGCAAGGATGCCGATCCCCAGATCCATCGCCACGTAAGTCTTGATGACGTCGGAGTCAATGGCGGTCAGCACGATGCGGGGCTTGAGTCCGCGCCCGAGAAAAGCCTTGTTGATCTGGCCGCGCCCGGTAAAGGCGTCGTCGTAGGTGATGACCGGATAGCGCGCAATCGCCTCCAGCGTGAGCGGCTGTTCGCGGAGGATGGGGTGGCGCGGCGTCGCCACGACGCAGCGGTTCCACTGCCGGCACGGCAAGGTCACGAGTTCTTCATAGCCGGCGATGGATTCGGTGGCGATGGCCAGGTCGGCGCTGCCGTCGAGCACCATTTCGCACACCTGCTTCGGGTTGCCCTGGTGGAGTTCGAGCCGGACGTGCGGGTAGCGCCGCATGAAGTCGCGGATCACCGGCGGCAGCGCGTAGCGCGCCTGGGTGTGGGTCGTGGCGATCGACAGCCGCCCGGCGTCCTCGGCGGAGAATTCCGCCCCGACCTGTTGCAGGTTGTCGATTTCGCCAAGAATGCGGCTGGCGATGTCGAGCACCGCCCGCCCCGGCTCGGTCACCGCCGCCAGACGCTTGCCGTGGCGCACGAAAATCTCCACCCCCAGTTCGGATTCGAGCAGGCGGATCTGCTTCGAGACCCCCGGCTGCGAGGTGAAAAGCGCCTCGGCAGCATCGGAAACGTTCAGGCCGTGACGCGCGACTTCATGCACATAGCGCAATTGTTGGAGGTTCATATGCCTTCCCTCTTAATAATCAAATCTTCTTAAAGACTAGCTCAAATTCCGTTTCCCTTCTTAACATTTTGCTTAGAGGGTGTTTTCAAATCACGAATAATCTGCGCATGAGGATGCGAGCCTGAGTCAGCCAAGGCCAAGCCTCAGAGACATGGGGTAGGCGATCATGGTGCATGATTTGCCGACGAGATTTCTCGTTCCAGGCATGGGTGCGTCCCATAACCCAGCGCTTGGGTAGAGGGACAAAACCTGAAGCATGGGCAGGGACGGTAAAGAAGTCGGGCGGAAGAAAACCTCGCAGAGTTCCGCATTGCTCAACCCCGGTTGCGCCTTCACGAGATTAACCAACCGTATGCGTTCTCCTTCTCCAGGCTTCGCTGGACGACCTCTTCTCATTTCCCCTCCCCAGAAATAAATAATCCAAGGATTAATATGGCATATTGTTCGCGTTTTGTTTGGCTTCTTTCTGTGACATGCGCTTCGCCTTTGGCGCTAGCAGCCTGTCGGACTTTCCCCCCCAATGCGATAATCATCATCCCAGAAACAGACAGAGGCCGCAATGAGCTTCCAGCCGATTGATCGAGAGACGGACTACCTGCTTCCCCCTTCAGTACAGGAATGGTTGCCAGAGGCCCACTTGGCGCGCTACGTGGCGGAGGTTGTCGAGACGCTGGATCTGTCGGCGCT
>JAIRNL010000051.1 GCA_031258035.1 Azoarcus sp.
TTGCAAGGGCGTCTGCTTTCCGAGGCGGTGTTGCCTTCGTTCGTGGAGCGGCTGAACCACGAAGTCGATTTGCGCGGACGGCGCTTTGCCGCCCTGCAAGTGACGGCGGTGCCCGCAAAACCCGCGCCGGACGACAGCAAGCAGGATGAACGGACGGCGCTGGAACGCAGCGGATGGCTGGAATTCACCCTGCGCGGCGAGGAGGCACCGGAGCCGGTGCTTCCTGATGAGGTATTCGCCGGGGAGCGAGGGGGCGCCCTGGGCGGCGTGGAAACCCTGGTAAGCGGCGGGCAAGGGGGGCGGCCATGAGCAGAAACGCTTCTTCCGCGCGGGGGCAAACCTTGTGGCGGTCGTATTCGGCGCGCTTCCTGGCTTTGAGCCGGCGGGAACGGTTGATGGCGGCGGCGGCGGTCTTGTGCCTCATTGCTTATCTGGCTATCACGCTGTGGCTGGGGCCGACTTTCGAGCGGATGCGCCAATACGACCAGCAGAACACCGCCCGCGCCGAGGAGCTCGCCGGCCTGAAAAGCCAGATAAAAACCCTGGCTGGGCAACTGGCCAGCGACCCCGCCGCGCCTCTGCAACGTGAGCTGGGGATGTTGGAGAGCCTGGTGGCGGAGGCGGAAGAACGCCTGCAACCGTATGGATCGGCGATAGTGGAACCGACCCAGACGGTGACGTTGCTGAAGGATCTGGTTCGCCAGACGCCCGGCGTGCATCTGGCTGGTTTCAACAATCTGCCCGCCATCGGTTTGCTGGCTTCGCAACAGCCTGCGCCGAAAAAGGGCGAGCCAGCCAGGGTATTCGGCAACGATGTCTATAAACACGGCTTCGAGATCAGGCTGCGCGGCAATTACCTGGCGCTGCTCGCCTACTTGCGCACGCTGGAGGCGCAACCCGAGCGCCTCTTCTGGCAGCGCGCGAAGCTGGAAGTGCAGACATACCCAGAATCGGAACTGATGCTCACGGTCTATACCTTGAGCCTGGATAGACATTGGCTTGAATTATGAAAAATATTGCTGTGCTTCTCGTCTTGATCTGCGCCAGCGGGTCGCTCGCGGCCCAGGACGCGTTGCTGCGCGATCCCACCCGCCCGCCCGGTTGGCAGGAAATGCCCGTGGACATCTCCGGGGAAGGAGGCCCGCGCCTGGAAATCTTGTGGCGCAAAGGTGAAAAACGGCTCGCCACGATCAGCGGCATGCAGTTGGCTGTGGGCGAGGAGGTGGACGGTTTGCGGTTGTTGAGCATTGGTGATGGTGAAGTGACGGTCGAAAACGCGCAAGGACAACAAGTGTTGCGCTTGGCATCGGAAGTCGATGATGACTGGCGGACAGGAGAAAAAAGATGAAATCCCCCCAAATCGTTGTCCAAAGATCTGCGGGTTACCTCATGGTGGGTACGGTGCTTGCGTTGCTGGCGACAGGCTGCGGGCCGTTGCTGGATCGCGCGGACACTTACGACCGGATGCAGGCGAGCCTGGAAGAGCAGTACCGGCTGGCGCAGGCGCGCGAGGCCGAGGCCGTCGCCGGGGAAGCTGAACGGCTGCTGCCGTTGCAGACGCCGGAGCCGCCCGGGCCGCCGGAGCCGCGTTTTGATCTGTCAGTGCGAAATGCGCCGGCGGCGCAGGTTTTCATGGCTGTCATCAATGACTCGCGCTACAGCATGGTGTTGCCGCCGGATTTGAGCGGCACCATCACCGTCAACCTGAAAAACGTGACCGTGCGGGAGGCGCTGGAGTTGATCCGGGATATGTACGGCTACGACTTCCGGCTCCGTGGCACGCGCATCTCGGTTTCCGCCAATACGCCACAGACGCGCATTTTCCAGGTGAGTTATCTCGCGGCGCGGCGCGGTGGGATGTCCTCGACGCAGGTGATCTCCTCCAGCATGCCGGTTTCCAACGGCGGTTCGGGGAGTTCGGACAGTAGTTCGGGGGGGAGCGGCAGCACATCCGGCAGTACGAACGCGGTCGTCAACACCAGCGTGTTTACCGGGCAGGCATCGGATTTCTGGCTGGATCTGGGTGTCGGCGTCGCGTCGGTGCTCGATTGCGAATACAAGATCACCACTCCTACCCAGGCGACGGGCAGCGGCAATGCCATAGATATGAGCACGCAGCATTTCTCCCTCGGCAAATGTCCGGAGGGCCGCCGCTTCGTGATGAACCAGCAATCCGGCGTGGTCATGGTGCGGGCCCTGGCCAACGAGTTGCGCGAGATTGATGGTCTTCTGCGGGCCTTGCAGGGCGGCGTCGACCGGCAGGTGATGCTGGAGGCCAAGCTGATCGAGGTGGAACTGAACGATGGTTTCCAGTCCGGCATCAACTGGACGGCTTTCGATAAATGGGGGCGGCAGGTTGGCGGCGTCAACGCGGCCACCGACGGCATGGTTACCCTGCCGAGCGCCCGGGAGGCCGCAGCTGCCGGCAGCACGGATCCGGTGTCGCGCACCCTGACCGGCGTCGGCGCGGGCGTGCTGGACAGCATGAAGAGCGCTGGCGGTCTGCTGATGTCGGCGCAGGGCAAACTGTGGGGGAGAGCCAGCTTTGCGGCGGTCATTGATTTCCTGAAAACCCAGGGCAGCGTCTATGTGATGTCCAGCCCCCGGATCGCCACGCTGAACAACCAGAAAGCGGTGTTGAAGGT
>JAIRNL010000176.1 GCA_031258035.1 Azoarcus sp.
ATGATGCCGACCACGGCCTCGCCGAAGGTGTTGGCAAGGATGGTTTCGACATCGAGAATGGAAACCAGCTTGCCGTCGGCCAGTTCGGTGATCGCGGTAATGTAGCTGTGCAGGCCGGACGAGACATTTTCGGGCGCGCGCACCCTGTCCCACTCGACCCGGATGATGCGGTCGACGCTCTCCACCAGAAAGCCCAGGGTGCGCTTGCTGTATTCGGTCACCATCATCGAGCCGCCCAGCGGGTCGCCGGGTTGCGCCAGGCCAAGGATCTTGGCGAGCGACAGCACCGGGATCACGTTGCCGCGCAGGGAAATCAGTCCTTCCACGCCGCGCGGCATGTTGGGCGCCTTGGTGATGAAAGGGCTCGCCGAAACTTCGCGCACCTTGAAGACGTTGATGCCGAAGGTCTCGCTCGTGCCCAGCGCGAACAGGAGGATTTCCATGCGGTTCGAGCCGGCGAGCATGGTGCGCCCGTCGATCGCGTCGAGCAGGGCCGTATCTTTCGCCGTGTCGTTTTGTCGATCCTGGTTGAGCATGGGGTCACCTCATTTTTTCTTGTCCGGAACCGCTTCCGCCGGCGTATCCTGCTCGCCGAGGATCCGGCGGCGCAGAGTTTGAGCCAGGCGTTGCGGTTCAAATTTGGGAACGTATTCATCCACGCCCACCGAAATGCCGAGTTGCTGGTTCGACATCCCCGACAGCGAGGAGTGCATCACCACCGGCACACCTTCAAACCGCAGGTCGGATTTGATGTGCCGGGTCAGGATGTAGCCGTCCATTTCGGGCATTTCGACATCGGTCAGCACCAGACTGACCGTCTCGGACACCTTGCGCCCGGAGGCTTCCGCCGAATCGGCGATTTTCTTCAGTTCTTCCCACGCCTGACGCCCGTTGACCGCGCCGATGTAGCGGATGCCGATCAGGTCGAGCGTCTGCATGATCTGTTTGCGCGCCACCGACGAGTCGTCGGCGAACACCACCAGGTAGCGGTCGCCATCGGCGATCGGCTCGATATCCTTGAACAGCAGGCTGTCATCGTCGTAGCGCGTGGTCTCCGACAACACTTTTTCGACATCGAGCAGCATCACAAGCTTGCCGTCGCCCAGTTCGGTCACGGCTGTCACCAGGCCGCCCATGTTGGCGGTCAACATGTCGGGCGGCACCCGCATCTGCGACCAGTCCAGCCGCAGGATGGTATCGACCGCCTCGACCAGGAAACCCTGTGTATGCCCGTTGTATTCGGTGACGATCATGATGTCGCGCGCCGACTTTTCCCCGACGCCGACGTATTTGCCCAGATCGACCACCGGCACCAGTACGCCGCGCAGGCTGACCATGCCTTCGACGGAGTCGGGCATCTCGGGCGCGGCCGTGATCGCGGGCGTGCGCATGACCTCGCGCACCTTGAATACGTTGATCCCGAAGGTTTCGCGCCGCCCGCTACGCTGGTCGGTCCCCAGCGTAAACAGCAGGATTTCCAGCTTGTTGGTGCCAGCCAGTCTTGTCCTGGCATCGATGTTCTTCAGCAAATCGGACATTTCACTCTCCGCCGGAAGTGGCTGTATGCCCGGTCGGCGCGGCCGGCAGCGACAACGTGACAGTCAATCGGCGCCGACCGGCAAAACTCAAGGGCTCCGCCCCGATATTCCCGCGCATTCATGTCGCCGCGCAATGTTACCCGCATATACCGATGCGGCATGGACTTCAAAATCATACGCGCGCATGTTCACCATGACTGTGAAATCCGCCCCTCAGGCGCTGCAATACGTGGGCGGCGATCTCGGTAAGTGGAACAACTTCCCTGAGCGCGCCCAGCAGCGCCGCCTCGCGCGGCATGCCATAGACGACGCATGACGCCTGATCCTGGCCGATCGTCCATGCGCCCGCCTGCATCATGTGCAGCATGCCAAGGGCGCCGTCCTTGCCCATGCCGGTGAGCAGCACGCCGATGGCCAGACGCCCGACCTGCTCCGCCGCGGAGTGGAAAAGCACGTCGACCGAAGGGCGATGCCGGTTGACCGGTTCGCTGCGCGCGAGTTCGCAGATGTAGCCGCCGCGTTCCGCCTTTTTGATCGTCAGATGGGAATGGCCGGGAGCCAGATAGGCGACGCCCGGCCTGACCGGCTCGCCATGGACGGCTTCGCGGACGTTCATGGCGCTCAATGAATCGAGCCGGCGCGCGAACGAGCCGGTAAAAAGCTCCGGCATGTGCTGCGTCATCAGTATCGGCGGCACTTCCGCCGGCAGGCGGGTCAGCACATCGCGGATTGCCTCGGTGCCGCCGGTCGAAGCGCCGATGAAAATGATGGTGCCGCTGTACGGCAGTATCCTGGTATACGGCGGGGAGGGTTTCGTCATGGGTTCCTGCATGCCCGGATCTCCCCGCCTCAGTGCAACGGCGAATCCAGGCGCACGTATACGGTGCGCCCGAGCGAACGCAATATATCGCTGGCGTGCATGAAACTCTCGGAGTGTCCGGCATAGAGCCGCCCGTCCGGACGCAACAGCGGCGCGAAACGCTTGAGAATGCCGTATTGCGTCGCCTTGTCGAAATAAATCATCACGTTGCGGCAGAAGATCGCATCGAACGGGCCTTGCACCGCCCAGGTCGGCGACAGCAGATTGATCCGGCGAAAAGTGACGAGGCGTCGCAATTCGGGCCGCACGGTGTGGCTTTCGTCTTCCGCGTTGCGGGTGAAGTAGCGGCCAAGGCTGGCGGGTGGAATACGATCCACCCGGTCGCGCCGGTAGCGGCCCTGCTCGCCGTGGGCGAGAACGGCGGTATCAATGTCGCTGGCTATGATCTGCACCGGCGGCGCCAGGGACGAGAACGCCTCACAAGCCGTAATCGCCAGCGAGTAAGGTTCCTCGCCCGTCGAGGCGGCGCAGCACCATATCTTGATCTGCCGCTTTTCCTTGATCTGCTTGAGCTGCGTGGCAAGCATCTCGAAATGATGCGATTCGCGGAAAAAAGAAGTCAGGTTGGTCGTCAGCGAATTGATGAAGGTTTCCCATTCGCCGCGATCCCGTTTGAGGCGCTGCAAATACTGGGAGAAAGATTTGTCGCCGCAGGCGCGCAGGCGGCGCACCAGCCTGCTGTAGACCATGTCCTGCTTGGCCGGCGACAGGGCAATGCCGGCATGGTCGTACAGCAATTTGCGGATCTGCTCGAAATCGGCACTGGTGAACTCGAACTCGCGGTTGGCGGATGCGGCGGCGCCGAGCGTCGACAGGGTCTGGGCAACGGCGGCGGCGCGAAACCCCGACGCGGCGGGCGCGGCGGGAGAAGGCTTCGGACGCGGGCCCGCCTGCGCGGCGGCGGGCGGGCGGGCGGATGGGGTGCCGCGTGGGGCGGGAGGCTCGGCCATGATGTCGTTCCTGAAAAGCGCCAGATCAGCGTCCGGGCAATGGGGAGGACGCCCCCTCCGGGCGGGAACCCGGCGCCTGCGTCTCCGGGGCCGGCAGCCCCGGGATATCGAGCGCGCGACCGGCGCCCTCGTCGCGGATCGCTTTCTCGCTTTCCTTGTTGAGCACGATGATACTGATGCGGCGATTGATCGGGTCGAACGGATTGTCGTTATCCAGATGGATGGTATCGGCAAGCCCGACCACCCGCATCACCCTGTTGGCCGCGAGTCCCCCGGCGATCAACTCGCGCCGCGCCGCGTTGGCGCGGCTGGAGGACAATTCCCAATTGGAGAAGCCTCTCTCGCCGCCCGCGTACTGCGACGCATCGGTATGCCCGGACAGGCTCACGAGGTTGTCGACACCGTTGAGCGCCTGGCCGATGGATCGCAGCAGATCACGGGTATAAAAGCGCAATTCGGCGCTGGACAGATCGAACATCGGCCGGTTCTGTTCATCGACGATCTGGATGCGCAACCCTTCCGAGATGATGTCGATCAGTATCTGGTTCTTGAACATGCGCAACTGGGTATCGGCTTCGATCAGCGCCTCGATCCGCCCCTTGAGGTCGATGAGGCGGGCATGTTCACGCCTTTTTTCCAGTTCCAGCCCCTCGGCGCCGACACCGGCGCCCCTTTGCCGCCGCTTCGAGGCATCGACATTGATCGCCCGCGTCGAAGGCGTGTCGCCCCGCCGCACCTGCCCGACCTTGCGCGATAAATCCTCGCCGCCGCCATGGACGACGCTGGAGCTGTCGCCCGAACCCGAGCCACCTTCCATCCGGAGCTTGAGCGGATTCTGGAAGTGATCGGCGATACCCTGGAGATCGCCCTGGGCCGTCGAGCCGAGCAACCACATCATCAGGAAAAACGCCATCATCGCGGTGACGAAGTCGGCATAGGCGATCTTCCACGCCCCGCCGTGCGCGCCGGCGGCGGCGCCTTTCTTGACACGCTTGACAACAATCGGCTGCTGGGCGCCATCGCTCACCGTTCATCCTCCCCATTCAACCCTTGCGGTTCTTGAGCTCCTGTTCGAGTTCGAGGAAGGTCGGCCGCTCGGTGGAGAACAGCACCTTGCGCCCGAATTCCACCGCGATCTGCGGCGCATAGCCGTTCATGCTCGCCAGCAGCACAACCTTCACCACCTGGAAGACCTTGCCGCTCTCCGCGACCTTCTGCTTGATCTGGCTGGCAAGCGGCGCGACAAAACCATACGAAATCAGAATGCCAAGGAAGGTTCCCACCAGCGCGCCGGCCACCATCCTGCCAAGCACGGCGGGCGGCTCGCCCACCGATCCCATCGTGTTGACCACGCCCATCACGCATACCACGATCCCGAATGCCGGCATCGCCTGCCCGATCTCGTCGATGGCGTGCGGCGCCTGGTGCGCTTCCTGATGGTGTGTTTCGATCTCCATGTCCATCAGGTTTTCGATCTCGAACGCATTGAGGTTCCCGCCCACCATCATGCGCAGGTAATCGCACATGAATTCGATCAGGTGATGATCCGAAGCCAGGCTCGGGTACTTGGTGAAAATCGGGCTGGATTCGGGATTCTCGACATCGTTTTCGATCGACATCAAGCCTTCCTTGCGCACCTTGGCGAGAATCTCGTAGAGCAGGGCGAGCAGGTCGACATAAAGCGCGCGGTTGAGCTTCGAGCCCTTGAGAGCCAGGCTCAACGCGCCGAGCGAGGATTTCAGCACCTTGGGGCCGTTGCTGGCGACAAAGCCGCCCACGAGCAGACCCATGATCGCAATGTATTCCGTTGGCACCCAAAGAGACAGGACATTGCCGTGAACCGCGAAAGTCCCCAGCGAAGCGACAAGGATGATGACATAGCCGATGAGCAATAGCACGGCTTACTCCAGGCAACGATCAGACGCTACAGTGCCTGATTTTGCTCCCCCGCACCGTGAAAACTTGAGGCTGGAATAATAAAAACCCGGCGGCTTGCCCAGGCCGCATGCCCGCCACGCCGCCCCCCCGACGGGCGGACGCGGCGACACCCCTCAGAGCGTAACGGGTTCGCGCTCCCGCACCTTCCCCACCGCGGCGCGGCGGGTCTTGCCGGCGCGCGACGGCATATTGCACAGCCCGCACACATAGTTGCGCGTCGGATCGTGGGCATGCGCGACGAAATGCCCGCCGCAATCGCGGCACCTGGCCAGCTGCAAAAGATCGGCATCGAAAAAACGCACCAGCGTCCAGGCCCGGGTCAGGCTCAGCACCGGCTCCACCTTGCCGATTTCGATCTGGTCGAGGTAGAGGTGATAAGCCTTGACGATCGCATCCAGCCCGGTCAGGCCGACGCGCCGCTCGAAAAAGCGGTAATAGCCCATGAAAAGCGATGAATGCACGTTCGGCTGCCAGGTCATGAACCAATCGGTCGAGAACGGCAACATGCCTTTCGGCGGCGAGACGCCGCGCACTTCCTTGTAGATCTTGAGCAGTTTTTCGCGGCTCAACCGGGTTTCGGCTTCGAGCATCTGCATGCGGGCGCCGAGTTGCGCCATCTCCACGGCGCGGCGGACATCTTCCACCTCGTCGACGATTCGCCTGTTTTTCATGCCTGGTCTCCCGTTCCCTTTGTCCAGTGACATCCTTTCCCTCAGGCGGCCTCTTCCGCCGCCCGCCCGGCGGCGACGATCGCCGCATGCAGGACGGAAGCCGTTTCGTCCCGCCCCTCCCCGGCCATCAGGCGGGCAAGCCGCTCGTCGTCGAAGCGGAAACGCGGAATCAGCGCCGGGTTGTCAGCTATTCTGACCAGTTGGGCCACCGACAGGTTTTCGATGAAATCAGCCAGTTCCTTGCCGATCCCGAGCCGGAACAGCGCCGTTTCCCGGTCGCTGCGCAGCATTTTCTGGGACAGCATCAGGTAAGCGGTGTTCAGTTCGCAAATCTCGCGCTGAAAATCGGGGTGTTTCATCGAAAAGTTTCGCCTTTCAAGGGAATGCTGTCTTCAACTTAAAGTAAGTTCTCAGCATCCGCAAGTCGAATATTTCACGCAAACATCGGGCGGGAGCATGGACTTCCGTCATAAGGTGCGGGAATTCACGGCCCCCCGCGCCGGAAGATCGCCGGATGGCTCAGGCATCCCTGGCTGCATCGCCCTCCGAGGCGACCTGGTCGCGCCCCCGCTTCTTGGCCAGCAAAACGGCATGATCGGCCTTCTTGACCAGTTCATTGACATCGGACATCGTGTCGTCTTCCACCGCCACCCCCACGCTGATCGTCAGGCGCAACACATCGCCGCCGGTCTCGATCGTGAGCCGCCTGGTTTCTTCGCGCAGGCGCTCGCCGCAAGCCCGTACCTCTTCCAGCGAAGTCTCCGGGCAGATCACCAGGAACTCGTCGCCGCCCGTGCGGCAGATCACATCCTTGCCGCGCAGACCCATGCGCAGGGCATCGGAAGCCTGTCGCAAGACCATGTCACCGGTATCGTGTCCGTAAACATCGTTGATCTGCTTGAAATCGTCGATGTCGATGACCATGCAAGCCAGGGGACGCCCATGGCGCTGCGCCGCCGACCATTCCTGCTGCATGCGCTCGTGCGAATAGCGGCGGTTGGGCAGCCCGGTGAGCGCGTCGGTGAGCGCGGCTTCCTGCAAGCAACGGTTGGAAATAGCCAGCTCGGAGACGAAATGCCGCAGTTCCTCGCGCTCATGCTCCAGTTCCTGCTGCAACTGCACGATGCGGCGCGCCGCGTTCAGCCGCGCCAGCAGCATCCGGGAACCCGCGGGCTTGGTGAAAAAATCGTCCGCCCCGGCTTCGAGAACGGCAATATGCGTCACGTCGTCGGCAGGCAGCAGCAGCAGGATGTATATGGCGCGCCCGATGCGCGAAGCGCGCAGGGTCTTTATCAGGCGCCCGGCGTGCAGGGGATCGTCGCCGCCGTCGAGCACCAGCATGTGCGGCTGCACATCGAGCACCTGCTCCATGACGGCGCCGAGGCCGCCGCATTCAAACACACGGATACCGACGCCATGCAGCACCTTCGCCACCCGCGCGCGCTCGGCGACATTCTTGTCGACCAGCAGCGCCCGCAAGCCGGGTTCCGCCACAATCGAGTGACCGGCTTCACGCCCGCCGCCCGACCGCCGCGGCGCCTGCCCGGATGCCGATTCGTCCGCTTCGCCGCCGCTCAGGGCCTCGAACGGGGGCAACACCGCTTCGCCGAACTGTAACAACCGGCTCCACTCGGCCCACTGCCGGGCGATCTCGTTGCAACTGTCGACGAACGCCTCGCGCGCGCACCCCATGTGCGCGGCCAGCCTCACGGCGCGCCCCATCAGCGTTTGCTGCTCGATCGGCATCCCCAGGCAAATCTCCGCCACGTTCCGGGCAAGGATCAGGCATTGCATCACAGTCATTTCCCGCTCATCGGCGGCAAAGGGCGCATCTCCCGGATGCTCGTGATAATGCACCGGCGCAGTGAAAACGGGCGGAATGCCCCAGTCCGTCAGCATGGCCGTTCCCAGCTCGGCGTGGGACATCGCCAGCGCCTGCCGTTCCAGCGCCGTGAGATCGGTGCCAGGCTTGTCCGCCGCCTCGGCGAGCAGGCGGCCATACTTGACCGGATAGACGGTAGCCAACGCCAGTTCGCCGATTCGCGCCAACAGGCCGACGCTGAAAAGCTCGTCGGCGGCCACCAGGTGAACGCGCCCCGCCAATACCTGCATGGCAACCGCCATGATCAGCGACGACGACCAGAAGTGCGTGTAATCGAACCCCGGGCAACTTCCCTTGCGGTAATTGGATAAAAGCGAAAAGCCGAGCACCATCGCGCGCACGGCGGGCAACCCCACCACCATCAGCGCCTCCTGCACCGACACGATCGCGCGTTGCCGGAAAAGCATGCCGTTGGCCGCCTTTATCAACCTGCCGACGAAAGCCGGATCGCCCTTGATGACCCGAGCCAGATCGGCGATGGAAACGGTTTCATCCTGCGTCATGCGCATGACAGCCAACGCAACGCCGCGCGGCGATGGAAGGTGCCCGGTGGCCTTGATCTGTGCAAAACGGTTGAGGTCAATCGTCGAAGACATGGGAAATATCCAGTAATGAGTTCACATTGAGTTCAATAAACAAACCAGGCTGCCGCGCAGCGTATTGCAACTTCCAACGGAATATGCCACAACGCTTCCGGCTGTAAAACCCTTCCGGGAGGCTCGGTTTACCGCAATATGTGTCGTATGCCCGCCTGATAGAATGAAAACCGGAATAAAAAAACCCGTGACATTCACGCCTGCCGCTCGAAACAAACCTGAAAGGGGTTTGCGCCCCTTCCCGGATTGCCACAACCGAACCGCCCGGCCCGAAAGGCAGGGTTCCAGACCAGGGAGCCGGTTCCCATGATGAATACCCTGCCGCCCCGCGCCGCCCATCCGCGCGACGTCCTTTTCGCCAGCGAAAAACCCTTCCCCGCGCTGCCGGCGGTCGACCATTACGCCGGCGCCGAAAAGTTCCTGCGCAATGCACTCGCCCTGCAACATGAACTCGGCCCCGTATTCGACATCACCGGCGACTGCGAAGACGGCGCCCCCACCGGGGCCGAGGCCGAACACGCGGCGATGGTGGCCGCGCTCATAGCCAGCCCCGACAACCGCCATGGCCGCATGGGCGCGCGCATCCACGACATCACGCATCCGCATTGGCTGCGCGACCTCGAAATCCTGATCGCGGGCGCGGGAACGCGGCTTGCCTTCATCACCCTGCCCAAGGCGCGCGGCGCGGCGGACGCAGCCAATCAGATCGCGGCATTGCGCGAGCTTGAAGCGCGCCACGGCATCACCGCGCCCATCCCGGCACATGTCCTCATCGAAACCCATGGCGCGCTGCGCGAAGTCTGGCAAATCGCCGCCCTGCCCGGCGTGGAATCGCTCGATTTCGGCCTGATGGATTTCGTCTCCGCCCATCGCGGCGTCATTCCCGGCGCGGCGATGCGAAGCCCCGAGCAATTCCAGCACCCGCTGATCGTGCGCGCCAAGACCGAAATCGCCGCCGCCGCGCTCGCCAACGGACTGGTCCCCACGCACAACGTCAGCACCGAAATCGCCGACCTCGGACTCGTCGCCCAGGACGCCCGCCGCGCCCGCCGGGAATTCGGCTACCTGCGGATGTGGAGCATCCATCCGGGGCAAATCCGTCCCATCGTCTCGGCCATGCAGCCGGATCTCTCGGAAGTGGAAACCGCCGCCGCCATCCTCATCGCCGCCCAGGATGCCTCGTGGGGACCGATACAGCGCCAACGCCATCTGCACGACCGGGCATCCTATCGCTATTACTGGAGCTTGCTCGAGCGGGCGCGCAGCACCGGCGTGACGCTCTCCGGCGAAATCATGCGGCGTTTCTTCGATCCGGCGCAGTAGCGCCCGCTCCGCCCGTCCTCACCCCGTCTTGCGGGTACGCGCCGCCCCCTTGTCCGCCGCCGCGACGGCACCGCTTGCCGGCAAGGCAACGGCGGGGGTCTCTTCCGCCGCCGACGCATCACCAGGGCTGCGCCGCACCACGGCATCCATTTCCAGCCTCTCCCCGCCCAGGCTGGCGGGCAAGGTCGCGCGCAGCATCACGCGCATGGCCCTACCGTCGATAGGATCAAGCGGCTCGACCCGCGCCTCGATCCGGGGCAACCACGGCAGGAAAAACGCAATCGACTCCGGCCCCTCCTGTCGTTCCGCCGCCAGCGCCGGCATCCAGGCCGCAGGCATCGCCGCCACGGATTTCAGCCAGTCCCGCCACGAATCACCCCAGTTGCGCCACAGCGCATTCCA
>JAIRNL010000199.1 GCA_031258035.1 Azoarcus sp.
TGGCCCGGTGGCAACGGAAGTCATGGCGCGCCTGACTGCTATGGGGCTGGATGCCGCGCTGAGCGAAGGGCGCGGATGCATGGTCCTGCGGCGCGGCAAGAAAATCCTGCCGTTCCTGAAGCGCCTGGATCCGGCCAGCACACTGGCCGGTTGCGGCGCATTGCTCTATCGTTCCCGGGAAAACGCTGGGGAGTTTCCCGATGTGGAACCGGGGAAGGTCTGTAATGCCGAAGCCGATATTGCCCGCATCCGCGACGAATACATCCGCAGGATCGAAGCAGGCGAGGCGTGTTGGCCGTGGCTGTTCAATTGATCCCGGCGTGGTTTTTCAGGATTCAACCGGCTTTGGGATGGGAGGGCCAGGGTGGCTCCGGCCGTGCCAGCCAGTTGGGCGGGCGTATCCTGAATCCGGAAAGCCACGCCGTGCCACGCCATGCAGAGGCGGCTGGTTTCGCGGTACAGAGCTTCCAACTTTTCCCGGAGGGATCAGCCAGCACATCTTCGGTCATGGTGGGAAGTTTCTGTTCAGTTGCCGCGCGGCCACGGCCCGAGCCAGACAGGCGGGGCAATGACAGTCGCCGGCGGCCTCCTCCGGCGCCAGCGGCAGCGGCGGCAGCGCGGCGCACCAGCAGTTTCCCGTATGCGCGCCACACTCGAAACGCGCGCCACAACGCGGACAAGTCTTCGTCACGCCCGTCCGCGACGCGGGCGGCGGCAAGGCACCGTCTTCTCCAGCCATGTTTCACTCCTTCTCATTTCCCCCTCCCATGCCGGCTTGAAACCCGGACCGGCAGACCCATATTGCAGGAGAAGCCGGTTCGCCGGCGACCCCGATGACCTGACAAGGAGACCGAACATGAGCAATCTGATCCATCATCCCATCGACGATTTTTTCCGCGGCTTTTTCGTGCGCCCGGTCGACATCGGTAATGCCGGGGGCGCCGAAGCCCCGCAGATGCGGGTCGACGTCAAGGAAAACGCCGACGGCTACGAAGTCCACGCCGAATTGCCCGGTATCCGAAAGGAGGATATTCACGTCCATATCGACGGCCCGGTCGTCTCGATCAGCGCCGAACGCAAATTGAACAAGGAAATCCGGGACGACGAGCGGGTTCTGCGCACCGAACGTTACTACGGCAAGGTGTCGCGCAGTTTCCAGCTCGGCCAGGACATCGACGAGGCCAAGGCGAGCGCGAAATTCGTCGATGGCGTACTCGAACTGGGCCTGCCGAAGAAAATCGAATCGCAGGCCACCCGACTCGTGATCGAATAGGCGCGGCACGCTTCCCACGATACCGGCGGAATGCGATGGCGTTCCGCCGGTATCGTTTTTCATGCCGCGCCGTGGCGCGCCACTTCATTTGCCGATTGCATCCTGCGCGCCGATGGCGATAATCGCGCCTGTGGCGATCAGGCCCGATCCGCCGCGAACCGGCCCGACGCCAGGCATTCACTCCCCCGCCGGGCGCCCTTCCCAACGCAACCGCAAGGATGCCCCATGTCCGCCCCGTCGTCCCCCACCGCCATCGCCCCCGCGCGCAAAGCCGAAATCCTGGCTGAGGCCCTGCCTTACATCCGCCGCTTTTCCGACAAGACTATCGTCATCAAATACGGCGGTAACGCCATGACCGACCCGCACCTCAAGGAGTGCTTTGCCCGCGACGTGGTGCTGCTGAAACTCGTCGGCCTCAATCCGGTGGTCGTGCATGGCGGCGGCCCGCAAATCGAGAGCCTGCTCGCGAAGGTCGGCAAGAAAGGCGAATTCGTGCAGGGCATGCGCGTGACCGACGCCGAAACCATGGACGTGGTCGAAATGGTGCTCGGCGGCCTGGTCAACAAGGAAATCGTCAACCTCATCAACCAGAGCGGCGGCAAGGCCCTCGGCCTCACCGGCAAGGATGCGAGCTTCATCCGCGCGCGCAAGCTCATGATCCAGAAAAAGGACGCCCCCCAGGGCGACTTGCTCGACATCGGCCAGGTCGGCGAGATCACCAAGATCGACCCCAGCCCGATCGCCTTCCTCGACCAGGGCGATTTCATCCCGGTGATCGCGCCCATCGGCGTCGGTGAAAACGGCGAGACCTACAACATCAACGCCGATGTCGTCGCCGGCAAACTCGCCGAGATTCTCAAGGCCGAAAAACTCATCCTGCTCACCAACACGCCCGGCGTGCTCGACAAGGCGGGCCGCCTGCTCACCGGCCTCACCCCGAGGCAGATCGACGAGTTGGTCGCCGATGGCACCCTGTCCGGCGGAATGCTGCCCAAGATCGGCTCCGCGCTCGACGCCGCGCGCAACGGCGTGCAATCGGTACACATCATCGACGGTCGCGTGGCGCATTGCCTGCTGCTGGAAATCCTCACGGATCACGGCGTCGGGACGATGATAAAAAGCCGGTAGCCGCCCCGTCCCGGCATCCGCCGCTGGCTACGGATGCCGGGACTGGACGGCTCAAGAAGACCCCAGCATCTTCAAGATGTCCGTCACGGCCTGCACGCAGGAGAGCGTTTTATCGGCCACCTCGTTGCGCCAGGCCGCGCTTGAAAACGTTTGGTCGGCATCGGGCAGGCGATAAGGCGCGCGGGCGGGAAAAAGGCCCGCCCACGCCGGACTGGCTGCCACCCGCTCGAATTCCCGCGCCACATGATCCTGTCCGCTCAGGATCACCCACCATGGAATGGAGAGCGCCTGCAAAAAGGCCCGCATCCGCTCCGGCAATGCCTCGGCTTCGCCTGGCAATGTCGCGCGCCCGCGTTCCCGTCCGCCACGCGCACAGCGGATCGCCCGCCATGACGCGCGCAGCGCCCGCGCGGCCGCGGCAAGGCCGGGGAGTTTGAACCAGAAGGCGCGCGAGTGCGGCCACCGCGAGTCGCCCCGACGCAAAAAACCGTGCGCGCCGCCCGCCCCGGCATCCACCCAGGGATTGAGCAACAACAGCCCGTCCACCCTGGGATCGTCGGCGGCATGGAACACCGCGGCGCAAGCGCCGTCGCACAGCCCCCACAACATGACGCCGGTCAGCGTCGGCACTTCGGCGAAAAAAGCGCCGAGCGCGGCGTCGATGTCCGCCTGCGCCGCATCGAAAGCGCGCGGCCTCCCGGTGGCGTCGCCCATGCCGCGACGATCGAAGCGCATGCACGGCACGCCGTCGGCAGCCAGGGCGCGAGCCAGCAAGACGAAATGGCGGTGGGCGCCGACCCGGTATTGCGCACTGTCGCCAACGAGCAACACGCCGAGCCGCACGGACGCATCTTGCGCGACCTCCGCTTCCTCGCGCGGACAGGCGATGATTCCCGGCAACGAATCGCCATCGCAATCGAAAAGAAACGCCCGCTCGTCGTAGCCCATTTTTCACCGTGCCCTCACGACATCGTCTCATCGAGCACGGCGAGCGATTGTTCGAGCAGGGCGGGCGCTTCCTCGAGGCCCTGGGCCTGCCAGAAAGCCGGCCCGGCGACCTTGCGGCAGCTCGCGCGCACGCCAGATGCCGCGAGCGTCTCCCGCAACGCGGCCAGCGGCGGCGAGGCCGCGCCGGCCCTCCGGCCCACCTCGATCATGTCGACACGTCCGCCGTAACCCGCCGGCACCCCGAAACCTGCCGACGCCAGACCCCGCGCCAATGGCGGCGCGAGGGTATAACCGGCCACTTCGACCGCCTCGCCGTCGTCGAGCTGCTTTCGCGCGCGCGCAATCGCCTGGGGGATATCGGTTTTGGCAGGCATCAGGCGCGCCACCCCAAGACGCAGAAACTGATGCAGATGCCGCTCCCCATCGAGCACCGGCTGCCACAACAGCAGGTCTGGCTGCTCTTCGACCTCTTGCAACCACGCGGCGGCAAGCAGGCTGCCGGCGCGCAAGCTCCACAGCAGACGGCGGCCCCCGGGCGCGCGGGCGATGAGCCAGTGCCAGGCGCTGTTCATGTCCTCGATCCACCCCAGCCAGGTCGCTTCGCCGAAATCGCCTTCGCTGTCGCCGCAGCCGCCGGGATCTGGCTGCAACACCAACCAGCCGCGCGCCGCCAGCGCCTGCGCCGCCAGCGAGGCCATGCGCCGCGATGTGTTCATCTCCTCCGCGAATGGCGGAAAGTAAAGCGCCGTTCCCTGCGGCGGCTCCACCGGGAAAGTCGCCATGCAAAAGCGCCGCCCGCGCGGCGTCTCCAGGAAAAACACCGCGCGAGTGAATTCCGCAGCCAAGGCGGGCGGCCTCCTCAGGCCAGTTTCCTTTCGACGAACGCCACCAGCGTTCCCACGGTGGCAAACGTCGAACCGTCGATTTCATCGTCGCCGACCATGAAATCGAAACGCTCTTCGAGCAGATTCAATACGCCGACCACCGCCATCGAATCCAGTTCGGGCAATACGCCCAGAAGCGGCGTATCGAGCCGAAACGCCAGCGCCCGCCCATCCAGGCTCAACGCCTCATCAATCACCGCCAGTACTT
>JAIRNL010000293.1 GCA_031258035.1 Azoarcus sp.
GTGTTGTGTTGCAAGGGGCTGGAAAAAAGTTTCCGCGAGGGCGCCGACGCGGTGCAGGTGCTGGGCGGGGTGGATTTCCAGGTGAAGCGCGGCGAGCGCCTGGCCATCGTCGGCGCTTCGGGGTCGGGCAAGAGTACCCTGCTGCATTTGCTCGGCGGGCTGGATGTGCCGAGCGCCGGGTCGGTGAGCCTGATGGGGCAGGATTTTTCGACGCTCTCCGAGGCGGCGCGCGGTCGCCTGCGCAATGCCTCGCTGGGTTTCGTCTACCAGTTCCATCATTTGCTGCCCGAGTTCACCGCGCTGGAGAATGTGGCCATGCCGCTGTACATCCGGCGCATGGGCCGGAGGGAGGCCAACGAACGCGCCGAAGCCATGTTGCGCGAAGTCGGTCTCGGCGATCGGCTCGACCACACGCCGGGCGAGCTTTCCGGGGGGGAGCGCCAGCGCACCGCGATCGCGCGGGCGCTGGTGACGAATCCCGCCTGCGTGCTCGCCGACGAGCCGACGGGCAATCTCGACCGCCATACCGCCGAAGCGGTGTTTGAACTGGTGCTGGCGCTCAACGAAAAGTTGGCGACGAGTTTCGTCGTCGTCACTCACGACGAGACGCTGGCGCGGCGCAGCGACCGTACCCTGCATCTGGTAGACGGGATGCTGAGAGCCGGCCCCGAATGAGCGCCCATGAAGTCTCTCGATTCCGCCCACCAGATCCGCGCGGCCTTGCAAGCCATCCGCCGCGACCTTCATGCCCACCCTGAACTGGCTTTTTCCGAAACGCGCACGGCGGAGGCGGTGGCCGCGCAGCTTGCTGCCCTGGGGATCGAGACGCATCGCGGTCTCGGCGGTACCGGCGTGGTCGGCACGATCCGCGCCGGCGGCGACAGCGGGCGGGCAATCGGTTTGCGGGCGGACATGGATGCGCTGCCGATCGCCGAGGGCAACGGCTTCGCGCATCGCTCGCTGCACGCTGGCCGCATGCACGCCTGCGGCCACGACGGCCATACCGCGATGCTGCTGGGCGCGGCAAGGCTGCTCGCCGAAGGGCGGGACTTCGACGGCACGGTCTATCTGATTTTCCAGCCGGCCGAGGAGGGCGCGGGCGGGGCGCGGGTGATGGTCGAGGAGGGGTTGTTCGACCGCTTTCCGATGGAGGCGATATACGGCATGCACAATTGGCCGGGCCTGCCGGCCGGGCATTTCGCGGTGCATGCGGGGCCGGTGATGGCGGGCACCGACCGTTTCGACATCCATATAGAGGGGGTGGGCGGCCACGCGGCCATGCCGCACCAGGGGGCCGATCCGGTGCTGGCGGGCGCGGCCCTGGTGCAGTCGATACAGAGCATCGTGGCGCGCGCGCTCGATCCGCTCGATTCCGCCGTGGTGTCGGTGACGTGCTTTCATGCCGGCGACGCTTTCAATGTATTGCCGGCGTGCGCGCGGTTGTCCGGCACCCTGCGCAGTTTTTCGGCGGCGGTGCGCGAGAAGGCGCTGGCGCGGCTGCGTGCGTTGTGCGCGGGGACGGGCGAGGCATTCGGCGTGCGGATCGTTTTCGCGCCGCTGCCCGGCGCTTATCCTCCGACGATCAATACCGTCGCCGAGGCCGCGCAGTGTGTGGAGGCGGCGGCGGCGGTCGCCGGGCGCGAAAATGTCCGCACCGGCGAGCGTCCGAGCATGGGGGCGGAAGATTTCGCCTTTTACCTGCGGCACAGGCCCGGCGCTTACGTGTGGATCGGCAACGGCGACGCGGGCATCGCCGATCCGGCGCTTGCCGGGTGCGAGCGCCGGATCGGCGCGGCGCTGCATAACCCGGTATACGATTTCAATGACGATATCCTTCCCGTCGGCGCGGCTTACTGGGTGGAACTGGTACGCCGCCTGCTGCCACGGGAGAGGTGAGAATCGGAACTTCAACGGATCGGTCCCGTCCTGGCTTTCATGGAAGAACTATTGCTGCTGTCTCCGCCGCTTCTCGCGGCGCTCGTTTTGCTGGCTGGCATCGTCGTCCTGCTGCTCTGCTTGCTCGTGGGGACGAGGCGGGGCGAGCGCCGCCTGCTGAAGCGCATCGGCGAGGATCTCGACCGCAACGCGCTCGACCAGCACCGCGAAATCCTGCGCGACCTCCATCTCGGTCTCGACCGCCAGACCGACCGCATCGGCGAATACGCGCGCGCCGACCGGGAATTGCTCCAGAACGGGTTGGCGGCGGCCTCGATGCAGTTGTCGCGCGCGATCGAAGCCCTGACCCTGGGGGTGGAAGGGCAACTGCGCACCTTGTCGGGGCAGGTCAACACCCGGCTCGACGAGGGGCTGCGCAAGACCAACGATACTTTTGCCGGCATCATGGCGCGGCTGGCGGCGATCGACGAGGCGCAGAAGAGAATCGACGGCCTTGGCGCCAGCGTGATGAGTCTCCAGGAGTTGCTGGGCGACAAGCGATCCCGGGGCGCTTTCGGCGAAGTGCAGCTCGAGGCGCTGGTGCGCAACGTCCTGCCGCCGGATGCCTGCGCTTTCCAGGCGACGCTGCCCAACGGCACGCGCGCCGATTGCCTGCTCGAGCTGCCGCCGCCCACGGGCCGGGTGGCGATCGACGCCAAGTTTCCGCTCGAAAATTACCGCCGCATGCTCGATGCTTCCCTGTCACCGCCGGAGCGGAAAGCGGCGCTGTCGGCGTTCCGCGCCGATGTGCGCCGCCATGTCGACGCGATTGCCGACAAGTACATCCTGCCCGGCGTCACCGCCGACGGCGCGGTGATGTTCCTGCCCGCCGAGGCGATCTTCGCTGAATTGCACGCCGCCCATGGCGAGATCGTCGCCCATGCCCAGGCGCGGCGGGTGTGGATCGTGTCGCCCACGACCCTGATGGCCGTGCTGAACACGGCGCGCGCGGTATTGAAGGATGTCGAGACCCGGCGTCACGTCCATGTCATCCAGGACGAACTGGCTCGGCTGGCGCAGGATTTCCAGCGTTTCGACGCGCGCATGGGGGCGCTTGCCCGCCATATCGAGCAGGCGGGCAGGGATGTGGCGGAAGTCCACGTTTCCAGCCGCAAGATCAGCGCCCGCTTCCAGCGCATCGAGTCGGCGCGGCCCGAGGGCATGGCAGGGGAGGGGGAGGCGCCGGAAGCGGACGCCCGCGCAGGGGATACCGCGTCCGGGTGAGCGGGGCGCGCGCGGGAAACCAGCCGAAAAAAAAACGCCCGGATGTCCGGGCGTTTCTGTTTCAGAGCCAGGGCCGGAATCAGGCGGCGGGCGCGGGCGCGGGCGGGGCCGCGCCGTCCGGCTTGTTGGCGTCGTCGATCCTCGGTTCGGACACGGGCGCTGGCTTGGGGGGGCGCGGCGGGCGACCGTCCATGATGTCGTTGATCTGGTCGGCGTCGAGGGTTTCCCATTCGAGCAGCGCGGCGGTCATGGCTTCGACCTTGTCGCGGTTTTCGGTGAGGATCTTGTGAGCCAGCGCGTATTGCTCGTCGATGATGCGGCGAATCTCGGTGTCGACTTTCTGCATCGTCGCTTCCGACATGTTCTGGTGCGTCGTCACCGAACGCCCCAGGAAGACTTCGCCTTCGTTCTCCGCATAGACCATGGGGCCAAGCGCCTCGGACATGCCGTAGCGCATGACCATGTCGCGGGCGATCTGCGTCGCGCGCTCGAAGTCGTTGGAAGCGCCGGTCGAGACGTTGCCGATGAAGAGTTCCTCGGCGACGCGCCCGCCGAAGAACATGCAGATGCTCGCCAGCATTTCGTCGCGGTAGAGGCTGAGCTTGTCCCGCTCCGGCAAGGCCAGGGTGACGCCCAGCGCGCGGCCGCGCGGGATGACGGAGACTTTGTGTACCGGATCGCAACCAGGCAGCACCTTGCCGATGATGGCGTGGCCGGATTCGTGGTAAGCGGTTTTCTTTTTGTCTTCGGGCCGGATGACCATGGATTTGCGCTCCGCGCCCATCATGATCTTGTCCTTGGCGCGCTCGAAATCGTCCATGTCGACGTGGCGCTTGTTGGCGCGGGCGGCGAAAAGCGCCGCCTCGTTGACCAGGTTGGCGAGGTCGGCGCCGGCAAAGCCGGGCGTGCCGCGCGCGAGAACCTGGGCATCGACGTCGCGGGCGATCGGCACCTTGCGCATGTGTACCTTGAGAATCTGCTCGCGGCCGCGGATATCGGGCAGGGGCACCACGACCTGGCGGTCGAACCTGCCGGGCCGCAAGAGCGCCGGGTCGAGCACATCGGGCCGGTTGGTGGCGGCGATCACGATCACCCCGGTCTGGCCCTCGAAGCCGTCCATCTCGACCAGCAGCTGGTTGAGCGTCTGTTCGCGCTCGTCATTGCCGCCGCCCATGCCGGCGCCACGCTGGCGGCCCACGGCGTCGATTTCGTCAATGAAGACGATGCAGGGCGCGTGCTTTTTCGCCTGCTCGAACATGTCGCGCACCCGCGCCGCGCCCACGCCGACGAACATTTCGACGAAGTCGGAGCCGGAAATGCTGAAGAACGGCACCTTGGCTTCGCCGGCAATCGCCTTGGCAAGCAGGGTCTTGCCGGTGCCGGGCGAGCCGACCATCAGCACGCCCTTGGGGATGCGCCCGCCCAGTTTCTGGAATTTGGAGGGATCGCGCAGGAATTCGACCAGTTCGCTGACTTCTTCCTTGGCTTCGTCGCAGCCGGCGACATCGGCGA
>JAIRNL010000205.1 GCA_031258035.1 Azoarcus sp.
AACGTCAGGTAGTCTTCGGTCAGCGTCAGCGCGCCGCGCAGGCCCGCGTAGGTTTTGTGGGCGATCGTCCGGGCCAGCACCGGGTGGGAAACCGGCAGCAGGCGCGCCCCGATGGCGCGCGCGGCGGGCTCTTCGAGCGAACTGCCGAGGACGATGTCGGCGCCGCTGGTTGCGATGATCGCGGCGATTTCGCCCGTGTCGCGGCTGGCTCGAACTTCGCGGGCGAGGCCGTCGGGCAATTTCTCGTCTCCGGCGCAATCGGTGAGGATCGCCACCGCGATGTCCGCGCCGAAAAAACGCGCCAGGAAACCGCCTATCCGCAGCGCCGTCCCGGTATCCGCGACGATTGCAACAGTCTTGCCGGCGGCTTCGTCGAAATGGCGGTCGGGCACGCCGAGGAGGAAATAGTCAGCCAGGGCTTCTTCGCGTTCGAGGAAGCGTTCGGCCGCCGCGGCGTCGAGGTCGAGTTTTTCCACCAGCGTCTGGATGAAGATGCTCACCTCTTCGATCCCCACGGGGGCAGCCTCGAAGATGAGCGCCGGCGTGCCGTATTTTTCTTCCAGGCGGATGGCGGCGGCTTCGCCCCAGCGGGAAAAGACGAGGTTCAGCGCGGCCTGCGGCAATTCGCGCAGCGCCGCCGCGCCGTCGGGGCCGAAGAGGGTGTTCGCCCGCAGGCCGATGCTTTCGAGGATGCGGCGCATCTCTTCGAGATCGCCTTTGTAATGGGGATCGGCACCGGGAAAAATGCCCAGGAGGTTGACCCGCGGGCGCGCGTCGTCTTCCGGATGCGGGGCGGCGGACGGCTCGTGTTCCGGCAGGGCGTCGATGAGATCGCGCATTACGCGCTCGTGCCCGTGGTGTATGTCCCCCTGGAACCCGGCGACGTTGCTCGCCACCGCCGGCAGGCCCTGCTCGACGGCCTCGCGCGCCATGCCGGTGAGATCGTCGCCGACCATCGCGCACTCGCAGCTGCCGAGCGCCACGTAGAGATGGCCGTCCAGCACTTTGGCGGTGTTCTTGATCTGCTCGCGCAGGCGCGCGCCGCCGCCGAAGATCACCTGTTTGTCGATGATGTTGGAGGCGGGCACGGCCTGCCCCTCGATGTAGCCGCCGCCGTATCGGGAAAGGTGGTGCTGCATGGCGCAGCCGGCATTGGCGTGGACGATGGGGACGACGCCCTCGATGGCGCCGAGCGTGGCAAGCGCGCCGTGAAGAGCGCAGCCGGCGCGGGGGTTGAAGGTGTTTCCCATGTCAGCGCACTTCTCGTTTGACGTGCCAGCTTCCGGTCTTGCGGAGCCAACTCTTGCTGTACGGATGGCGCGCCCGTTCCCGGATGTCGGGCCATGGGCGGGCAACGGCGGCGGCAAGGGCTTGTATGCCCTCGTAAGCGTAGAACGCGCCCTGGTGGAGCGAGATCGGCATCGCGCCGAAATGGGCGGCAAAGGCGACCTGCCCGGCGCCGATGTAGTAGTCGACGGGTGTCCTGGCCAAGACGTTGGCAATCTCGAACGGCTGCCCGTCGGCGACGATGACGGGCACGTCGTCGGCGGCGTCGAGCCGGGCCAGTTGGGCGCGGCTGTCGAGGTCGACCGCCGTGAGCGCCAAACCGGCCAGCTCGCCGCCGAGATCGCCGACGAGGCCGGCCAGGCCGACGGCCTGGGCCAGGTCGGTTTGCAGGAACACCCGCTTGCCCGAGAGCGGACGGGTGACGAGGAGGTCGAGCAAGGCTTCCTCGCGCACTTCGATGTAGGCGCCCGCCTTGTCGTCCACGGAAAAAGCCGCGCCCAGGCCCGTGATGAAGGCGCGCGTGCCAGCCAACCCGATCGGCGCGGGCAGCCGCAGGCGTGGCGTGCCGAACCTGTCTTCGAGCGCGAGGCCGAAATAGTCGCTTTCGTCCTGGTTGAGCGAAACCGTCGCGCGCGCGCCCGCGGCGCGGCGGATGTTTTCGAGCGGCGCGTGTCGCGGCAGCAGGTTCCAGCGGATGCCGAGCGCGGCCAGCGCGCCGGTGACGGCGGCAAGGTCGCGCGCGTTTTGCCGGACAGCCAAGAGGTTGAGGAACCCGCCCCCGGCGCCGGTGGTTTCGCGGGGCGCGTCCACCAGCCGCAGCAGGGCGTGGAAGGCGATGTCGAAGCCGGTCAGCGCCGTCTTCGAGGTGAAGCCGTCGGTGTTTACATATAGCAGCGGCACATCGGTTTCGCCCGACAGTTCGCGCAGCACCGCGTTGACGTCGTCGTTGTTGATCGCCACCACCGGGGTGCCGACGACGAACACCGCCGCCGCGCCCTCGGCAACCGCGCGCAGGATGGTCTCGCGCAGCGGTTCCTCGCTGCCGAGGATGGAATCGCGCTCGGAGAGGTTCACCGAATACCAGCGCGCGCGCCCCTCCTCGGCCAGCGTGACGGCCGCTGCGGCGCAGCCGGACGCGCCGTGCACGACGATGGCGACGTCGCGCAACCCGCGCAGGACAGTGAGCGCGGCGAGGATGTCGTCGTGGGTCGCCTGGGTCAGGGTACGGACGCGCTGCGGGATTTCGTCGCCGGCGCAGTCGTCGATCAGCGAAGCGAGCGTGCCGTGGTAGTGGCTCAGGGCGCCGCGGCGCCTTTCCCGCGTCAGCGCGTTTCTTTCGGCGTAGGAAGTCGTCGTCATGCCGCCACCTGGGCGGCGGCGGCGGCCCCCGCGCCCGCTTCGAGCGCGAGGCCGGTTTCCTGTCCGTAGATGCGGTCGCCCCAGTCGCGCGCCCAGTCGCGCAAGTCCTTGACGCCGAGCGGTTGCGGAATCACGAGTTCGTCGTTCGCGGCGATGTGGGCGGCCAACGCGCGGTAGATGGCGGCGTGTTCGCTGCCGGGGTTGGCCTCGATCACCGTCTTGCCGTAAAGCTCGCTTTGCGAGACGACGAGCGAGCGCGGTACGTAGCCGGCAATGCGCGCGCCGGTGCGTCCGGCGAAATCGTCGATGATTGCGTTGGAATACGCCGCCGACAGCCCGTTGCCGATGACGCCGCCGAGTTTGGCGCCACCGGTGGGCGCGTATTTGTTGATCGCCTTGAACAAATTGTTGGCGGCATAGATCGCCATGAAGTCGGAAGAAGTGACGACGTAGGCGCGGTCGGTGATGCCGTCCCGGATCGGCACCGCGAAGCCGCCGCAGACGACATCGCCAAGCACGTCGTAGAGGACGAAGTCCGGCTTGAATTCCTCGAAGAGCTTCAATTCCTGCAACAAGGTGACGGCCGCGTTGATGCCGCGCCCGGCGCAGCCGACGCCGGGCACCGGGCCGCCCGACTCGATGCACAGGATGCCCCCGAAGCCGGCGGCGGAAATGTCGGCAAGGTGCACC
>JAIRNL010000007.1 GCA_031258035.1 Azoarcus sp.
GCCAACCCGTCGCGGTAGTCGTCGATGTCGCCGTCGAAAGGCTGGAGACGGCCGCCATCGACCAGCAACAGGCGGTCGCAGCACGCCCGCAGCAGGGCGCGGTCGTGGGAGACCAGCACCATGGCCCCCTCGTATTCCTGGAGCGCAAGGGTGAGCGCATGGCGCATTTCGAGATCGAGGTGATTGGCAGGCTCGTCGAGCAACAACAGATTGGGCCGTTGCCAGATGAGAAGCGCCAAAGCCAGGCGCGACTTTTCGCCGCCGGAAAACGGCCCGCAGGCGGCGGTGGCCGGCGTGGCGCGGCCATCCCGCCCATCGCCGCGAAAGTCGAAACCGCCGAGGTAGTCGCGCAGATCCTGCTCGCGCGCGTCGGGATCGAGCCGCATCATGTGGTCGAGCGCGGATTCGTCGGGGCGCAGGGTTTCGAGCTGGTGCTGGGCGAAATAACCGATCGCCAGCCCCTTGCCCTCGCGCCGCCGCCCCGCCGCGAGCGCGAGCCGGCCAGCCAGCAGTTTGACCAGGGTCGATTTGCCGGCGCCGTTGCGGCCCAGCAGGCCGATGCGCTCGCCGGGCCGCAAGGTCAGGCCGATGTTTTCGAGCACGTTCGCGCCGCCGTGCCCCACCGCGCCCTCCTCGATCTGCAACAGGGGATCGGGCGCCGCCGGAGAAGCGCGAAACGAAAAAACAAACGGCGTATCGAGGTGGGCGGCGCGCATCCGCTCCATGCGTTCGAGCGCCCTGATCCGGCTCTGCGCCTGGCGCGCCTTGCTGGCTTTGGCCCGGAAGCGCCGGATGTAATCCTCCATGTGCGCAATCTCGCGCTGCTGGCGCTCGAAAAGCGCCTCTTGTCGAGCCAGGCGCTCGCCGCGCTGGCGCTCGAAGTCGGAATAGCCGCCGTTGTGGAGCGTGAGCCGCCCCTGTTCGATGTGCGCGATCCGATCGACGCAGGCGTCGAGAAAGTCGCGGTCGTGCGACACCATCATCAGGGTGCCGCGATAGTCGCGCAGCCATTGTTCGAGCCAGATCACCGCATCGAGATCGAGGTGGTTGGTGGGCTCGTCGAGCAACAGCAGGTCGGCGCGGCACATCAGCGCCTGCGCGAGATTGAGCCGCATCCGCCAGCCGCCGGAAAAATCCGCCACCGCCCGCCCGCCGTCGGCGGGCGCGAAGCCCAACCCGTCGAGCAGGGCCGCCGCGCGCGCGCGCGCCGCATAGCCGCCGATTTCCTGCATGCGCGCGTGCAACCCGGCGATGCGCTCGCCATCGCGGGCCGCCTCGGCGCGGCCCAGATCCGCTTCGATGCGGCGCAATTCGGCATCGCCATCGAGCACATATTCGATTGCCGCGCACGGCAGGGCCGGCGTCTGCTGCGCGACATGGGCGATCACCCAGTCGGGCGGCAATGTCAGCTCGCCCCGATCCGGAAGCAACTGGCCGCGCAGCAGCGCGAAGAGGCTCGATTTGCCACTGCCGTTGGCCCCGGTCAGCCCCACTTTCCATCCGGGGAATATCTGGAGCGAAGCGCCCTCGATCAGAAGGCGCGCGCCCCTGCTCAGGCACAGGTTGCGAAAACAGATCACGTTCGGAGACGCAGGCGACAAAAGAAGGCGCTATTCTACGCACACACGAATTCACGCCGCCCTTGTGCTTCCGCAAATGTCCGCCCCTTCCCCTTCCCCGCTCATCCTCCTCGCCTGCGCTTTCCTTGCCGCAACCGCCACGCCAGCCGCCGCCGAAGACAATGGCAACGCCCCGCCCGAGGCCGCCCGAGGCATCGACGATCTACGCGGCGAGGCCGAGCGCTTGCGCGACGAGGCCGAAACCGCTTACCAGGCGGCCGAAGCCGCGTGCTACGGACGTTTCCTGGTCAATAGCTGCATCAGCGACGCCAAGGCCGGGCGTCTGGCTACCATCCGCCGCGCGCGCGCGCTCGAAGCCGAGGCGTACCGGCTCGAACTCGCCGAGCGCCGCCGCGCCGCCACCGAGACGGCAGAAAAAGCCGAGCGGCGCGGGGCCACGCCATTCCCGACCGAAGCCAGCGCGCCGACCGCCGACGTCGCCACGCCGACCTTGCCCCCCGTCGCCACGAGTGCGCGCAAGGGCGCCGCCGGACGTCAGGCCACGGGCGGCAAGAAATCCGACGAGCGAGCCAAATCCCGCGCCAGGGCCGCCCGCCGCGCCGAAGCGGCCCGCCGCGCCCGCGAACGCTACGACACCCGCATCCGCGAACTCGAAGAAAAAAAGGCCCGCGACGAAGACGGCCGCTGAAAGGAAGGCCCGATCCCCCAGCCAGGCGCCATCGCCCTGCCCACGCCTTCATGCCGATCCAGCCCGCCCCGCTCCAGTTCGCCGCCGACGGCACCCCCCGCTCCGACGCCTATGACGACGTCTACCACTCCGCCGACGGCGGACTCGAACAGGCGCGCCACGTGTTCCTTGCCGGCAACGGCCTGCCGGAACGCTGGCGCGGACGGGAGCGTTTCGTCATCGTGGAGACCGGGTTCGGGCTCGGGCTGAACTTCCTGGCTGCCTGGGCGGCGTGGCGGGGCGACCCGGCGCGGCCGCGCGCGCTGCATTTCATCTCCTTCGAGCTGCACCCGTTCCGGGCAGACGACCTCGCCCGCCTGCACGGACGCTGGCCCGAACTGGCCCCGCTCGCCGCCGAACTGCGCGCCAACTGGCCCGCGCCGGCAGGCGGCATGCACCGGCTGCACCTCGACGACGGCCGGGTGTGCCTGACGCTCTACTTCGGCGACATCCGCGTGGGACTGCCCCAACTCGACGCCCGCGCCGACGCCTTCTTTCTCGACGGCTTCTCGCCCGCGAAAAATCCCGCCATGTGGTCGGCAAAGGTTTTCCACCTGCTCTCGCGGCTGGCTGCGCCGTCGGCGACGCTGGCGACGTGGTCGGTGGCGGGCGAAGTGCGCGAGGGCTTGCGCCGCGCCCGCTTCGTCGTCGAAAAAGCGCCCGGCTTCGGCGGCAAGCGCCAGATGCTCGTCGGGAGCATCCATCCGCAAGCCAGCCGCGCCGCCGCGCCGCCGCCCGCGATTCGTCACGCCCTCGTCATCGGCGCGGGGGCGGCGGGCACGGCGGTGGCCGACCGGCTGGCTGCGCGCGGCTGGGAAATCGACCTCATCGACGCCGCCGAAGGGCCGGGCCGGGGCGCATCGGGCAACCATGCCGGCGTGCTGCGCCCCCAGCCCAGCCTCGACGACAACCGCATGAGCCGCCTGACCCGCATCGGCGCGCTGTACGGCTGGCTGCACATCAAAAAAGCACTGGCTGCGGGCGGCCCGTTGCGGGCGGCGGCCTGCGGCGTGCTGCATCTGGCGCGCGACGCGGCGCAGGAAGACAAAATGCGGGCCGCGACCGCGCGTCTCGCGCTACCCGGCGAACTGCTGACCCAGGTCGATGCCGCCACAGCCAGCGACATCGCGGGCTGGCCCGTTGCACGGGGCGGCTGGTTTTTCCCTGCCTGCGGCTGGGTACAACCCCACAGCCTGTGCGCGGCCAATCTCGCCGCGTGGCCGCGAAACATCCGCGCCCATTGGTCGCGCCCCGTGGCCGCCATCGCGCGCCGGGGAGAAAGCTGGCTTGCGCTGGCTGCCGACGGCGGCACGATCGCCGCCGCGCCGGTGGCGATTCTCGCCGCCGGCGTCGGACTCAAGGATTTCGCCCAGGCCGCGCCGCTGCCGGTCATCAGCGCGCGCGGACAAGTGAGCGAGTTGCCGGCCGCGCCGGCAAGCGCCCCGCGCGCGGTCGTGTGCGGCGCAGGCTACGTCACGCCCGAAGTCGACGGCCGGCGCTGCGCCGGCGCCAGCTTCGATGTCGGCGACCCCGACCCCGCCCCGCGCCTTGCCGACCAACGGGCGAACCTGGCCAGACTCGACGCCCTGCTCCCCGGCTACGCCGCCAGGCTGGCGCCAGCCACCCTCGGCGGGCGGGTGGGGTTCCGCCCGGTCTCGCCCGACCGCCTGCCGCTGGCTGGCTCAATCCCCGCGGCAGCGGCGGCGACGCCATCCGCCTCGCTCGCCGCCCTGCCCCGCCACCCCGGCCTTTACGCCATTTCCGGTTTCGGCGCGCGCGGCCTGACATGGGCAATGCTCGTCGGCGAGATGCTGGCTGCGCAAATCGAGGGCGACCCCTCGCCGCTCGAACGCGAACTGGTCGAGGCGATGGACCCCGGGCGCTTCTTGCTGCGCCGACGCCGGGGGTGAGTCACGAACGGCAACGAATATGCCGTTTCATGACGTGATTCGCTTCCCGGACCGCCACGGGCGAAACCCCGCCCCCCGGATCGGGGTCTCAATCCCCATATCGCCCCGAAGGGCCGACTTCCCATTCCAGCCAAACGGACAAGCAATGTCCTATCGATTTGTCGTCCTGCTCTCCAGCGCCGCCATCGCCGTGATTTTCGCGGCCCTGGGCCGGTATCTGCACGAACAGGTCGAGCGGCGGTTCGAGGCCGAACTGACCAGCAACACCAGCCGGCTCCACAGCGTCTATGCCACCCAGAACGAAATGCTGGCTCAGCGCACGGAGGCGCTGGCTTACAGCATTGCGGCCAATACCGAAATCCAGCGCTTGCTCGACGAAGGCGGCAAGGCGGTACACGCGGAAGGCGGCAGCGCCGGCGGCAAGCAGGCGGCGGCGGCGCGGCGCGCGCTCCGGCAGGCGATGGCGCGGCAATGGCGCGAACTGAGCACACGCTATGGCGTGCGACATCTGCACTTTCTGCTGCCGGGCACGGTCTCGTTCCTGCGCATGCACGCCCCGGATCGCTTCGGCGACTCGCAGGGCGAACTCCAACCCATGCTGCGCGATCTCGAACGCGATCACGCGCCCCGCAGCGGTTTCGAGATCGGCCGCACCTACGCCGGCATGCGCGGCGCCGTGCCGGTCATGCGCGCCATGCCCGATGGCAAAAAGCGCTACATCGGCATCATGGAACTTGGCTATGACATGAATAGTCATCTGGGCAATGTGAGCGAGCAGTTCGACGTCGGCATTGCCCTGCTGCTCGACAAAAAGCGCGTCGACGCGCTGGCTCGGGAAACCCCGTCCCCCATGACCAAAATCGGGCAACACTACATCATCGCCGCCATCCGTCCGGAAATCGCCGAATGGCTCGGCACCGGCGAACTTCCCCCGCCCGCGCGCGGCAAGCCGGAAAGCCATCTGCTCAAATGGCAAAAGTACCGCTTCCAGCTCGTCACCTTCCCGATCGACAGCTATCCGGGGCAGACAGATGACGAACAGGCGCCGCCGGGAAATGTGCTGATCTGGCGCGACATCACCGCCATCGCCGCCAACTTCGCCCTCGAACGCGCGGCGGTGATCCGCGGCGCCCTGGCGGGTTATGCCATCGCCCAGCTTGGCATCCTGTTGCTGCTGCGCGTCTCGCTGCGCGAGTGGGAACGCCGCCTGAAACAGAGCACGGCCACGATCGAGAAGCTCCTGCGCCACAACGCCCTGCTCCTCGAAACCGCCGCCGACGGCATCTGCGGCGTCGACGCGGAAGGGAAGATCACTTTCATCAACCGCGCCGCGCTTGCCATGTACGGCTACCAGGCCGCGGAGGTCATGGGCAAAAGCCTGCATCATCTCTTCCGCCACCACCGCCCCGGCGAGCGCCCTCCCCCGACCGGGCCTTGTCCGCTCACACAGGCCCTGGCCAGCGGCAAGGCGCATGAATATGAAGCATGGCTCCGCCGGCGCGACGACAGCTATTTTCCGGCCCAGATAGCGATCACGCCGATCAGGGAGCGGGGGCGGACGAGCGGCGCGGTGGTGGTGTTCCATGATGTCACCGAGCAACGCAACCGGCAGGAAGCGCTGTTGCAGCTCGCTCACACCGATTCGCTCACCGGCGCCAGCAACCGCCGCCACTTCCTCGACCAACTGGAAACCGAACAGACGCGCCAACGACGCCATGGCGGCAGCGCCTCGCTCCTGATGACCGATCTCGACTTCTTCAAGCGCATCAACGACAACCATGGGCACGCCGCCGGCGACGCCGTCCTCAGCCATTTCGTGCAGATCGTCCGCCAGACCATGCGCCGCAGCGACGTCATCGGCCGTCTGGGCGGCGAGGAATTCGCCATTCTCCTGCCCGGCGACGGCATCGACGGCGCGCGCGAACTTGCGGAACGGCTGCGGCGGACGTTTGAAGCCAATCCGACCCAGGTCGACAACGTCTTCATCTCCGCCAC
>JAIRNL010000008.1 GCA_031258035.1 Azoarcus sp.
AGTGAGAAGAATGTGGCGATCTGCCTCGAAGCCCGGATCGATCCCCTGATCGCCGTCAAGCGCGACGCGCACCATCCCGGCTGGCGCTGTCGTTTCACCGAACCCGAAGCGCTTGCGGGGAACGCCTCGGCGGTTGACGCCATGAAGCATCGGCTCAGAACTCGTGCAGGGCGTGCTGTCTATGCCTTACGCAAGCAGACGGTCGAACCGGTGTTCGGCATCATCAAGTCGGTGATGGGATTTCGTCAATTCATGCTGCGCGGTCTGGAGAAGGTCAGCAACGAATGGACCTTGGTCTGCCTGGCGTGGAACCTGAAGCGCATGGCCGTATTGCGTCCGCGGCAGGGAAACAGGACAGAAGCATTACGGATTCCGTGCCAGGAATGCCCAGATCTTGACTCAAGCGGGTCAATTTGTCCTGCATCGTGAAATCAATCTGCCGGGTAACTTCAACTCCGACAGGCTGCTAGAGGTTTTTGAAAACCTCCCTGCCAGGCTGCTGAGTTGAAAACACCCTCTCAGTGCCGACGCGGGGCCGCGTCGTCGCGGGGCGGTACGGGATCGAGGCCGCCCGGATGCCAGGGGTGGCAGCGCAGGATGCGGGTGAGAGCCAGCCAGCCGCCCTTGCGAAGGCCGTGCAGGGTGATGGCTTCGCGCGCGTAGTCCGAGCAGGTGGGGTAAAAGCGGCAGCGCGGCCCCAGGAGCGGGCTGATGAGCAGCTGGTAGCCGCGAATCAGGGTCAGGAAAAGAGCGCGGAGGAAACGGCGCACGGGGAAAACGGGATGTCGGCGGGCGGGCGGGAGCGGCCATTGGGGTGGGCCGCTCCGGGGTGGATGCTTTTTCAGCTGCCGTGCATCTTTTTGAGTTTTTCGCGGCGCTCCTGCGCTTCGAGCGACAGGGTGGCGGTGGGGCGGGCAAGCAGGCGACCGATGCCGATCGGCTCGCCGGTTTCTTCGCACCAGCCGTAATCGCCCGTGTCGATGCGGGCGATGGCTTCCTCGATCTTCTTGAGCAGCTTGCGCTCGCGGTCGCGCACGCGCAGCTCCAGCGTGTGTTCTTCTTCCACGCTGGCGCGATCGGAGGGATCGGGCGTGGATCCGTTGTCCTGCAAGTGGGTCGTCGTCTCCTGCGCGTTGTTGAGGAGCTGGTCTTTTTCGATCAGCAGGCGCTGGCGGAAAAAAGCCAGCTGGCGCGGCGACATATAGTCTGATTCGGGGGCAGCCAGGATTTCTTCTACTGTCATCGGGGTGCGTGCGTTCATCGTCGTGCTTCCTAGTTCGGTTCCGTCCGGAATCGGCAGCACGTGACCTTACCGCAAAGTGCGACGCGTTGCGACCTGTTTATGAGCATTTCGCTTCGTGGTGTCTCTTCGGGGGTGGTGCGTGGACGGCGGGACGCACTTTCGCCGGCGTGGCGGTGCGTCCCGCTGGTCCCGCTGCCTTCGCGGGCGGTCTGTTTTTACTGCCAGCCGCCGCCCAGCACTTTGTAGAGCGTGACCCGGTTGCTGGCTTCAGCCAGACGGGTGGCGATCAATTCCTGCTCGGCGGCGTATTGCGACCGCTGGGCGTCGAGCAGGATGAGGTGGCTGTCGAGGCCGCTGCGATAGCGCGCGTCGGAAAGACGGTAGCTTTCGTCGGCGGCCTTGACCAGTTCGCGGCGGGCGTCGAGTTGTTCGGCGATGGTGGCGCGGTCGGCGAGCGCGTCGGCCACTTCGCGGAAGGCGGACTGGATGGCTTTTTCGTATTGCGCGACCTGGATGTCGCGTTCGATCACGGCGCGGTCGAGGTTGGCTTTCAGGGCGCCGGCATGGAAAATCGGCACGGTGATTTGCGGCGCGAATGTCCAGAGGCCGGTGCCCGCGTCGAACAGGTCGCCAAGCGTGAGGCTGGCGCTGCCCGCGCCGCCGGTGAGGGAGATGCGCGGGAAGAAGGCGGCGCGCGCCGCGCCGATGTTGGCATTGGCCGCGCGCAGGGTGTGTTCGGCCTGCAATACGTCCGGACGCCCGGTCAGTACTTCGGAGGGGATGCCGGCCGGCAGTTCGGCGATGGTGGCGACGGCGTCAGCCAACGTCGTGGCCTGGAGTTTTTCGGGCACCGGGGCGCCGGTGAGCAGTGTGAGCGCGTTCTGGTCGCGGGCGAACTGGGCGGTGTAGCGCGCGGTGTCGGCGCGGGCGCGTTCCATGGCGGTGCGCGCCTGGGCGAGATCGAGCGCGGAGGCCGCGCCGGCGTTGAAGCTCATGCGGATGAGTTCCACCGATTTTTGCTGCGTGGCGTAGGTGCGGCGCGCCAGTTCGAGTAGTTCGTGGTCGGCGCCCAGCGTCAGCCAGGCTTCGGCGACCGCGGCGACAAGGCCGATCTGCGTGCTGCGCCGGGCTTCTTCGGTGGAGAGGAAGTTTTCCAGCGCCTGTTCGCCCAGGCTGCGGATGCGTCCGAAGAAGTCCAGTTCCCACGAGACGCCCGCCGTGGCGTTGTACTGGCGGGTGATCTGCGGTTCGCCGGTCAGGCTGGTGCTGCCCGGCACGCGCTGGGCGTTCTGTCCGCCGGCGGCGTCGAACGCGGGCAGGAGGTCGGCGCGCTGGACGCGGTACATCGCCTGGACGCGCTCGACGTTGAGCGCCGCCACCCGCAGGTCGCGGTTGTTGGCGAGCGCGAGGTCGATGATTTCGCGCAGCCGGGGATCGGCGAAGTAGTCGCGCCACGGCAGTGCCGCCGCGGGCGTGCCGGCGGTGTCGGCGGTTTCGGCGGTCGGCGTCGTCCAGGAGGCGGGGACCGGCAGGGCGGGAAGTTTGAAATCGGGCGCGAGCGTGCAGCCGGCGGCAAGGCTGCAAGCCAGCGCGGCGCACAGGGGGCGGATCGGTGTCGTCATGGTTTGGCTGTCCCGGGGGAAGGTGGCGCGAACGCGTCCGCCGTGTTTTCCGGGGCCGGCGCGTCCTTGAAGATGAGTTTGATGACAACGTAGAACAACGGCACGAAGAGGATGCCGAATACGGTGGCGGAGATGGTGCCGCCGAGTACGCCGGTGCCGATGGCGTTCTGGCTGCCCGAGCCCGCGCCGGTGGCCTTGGCCAGCGGCAGTACGCCGAGCGCGAAGGCGAGCGAGGTCATCAGGATCGGACGCAGCCGCAGCCGCGCCGCCGACAGGGCGGCGGAGATCAGATCTTTGCCGCTTTCCAGTTCGGCCTTGGCGAATTCGACGATCAGGATGGCGTTCTTGGCCGACAGGCCGATGGTGGCGAGCAGGCCCACCTGGAAGTAGACGTCGTTGGAGAGCCCGCGCCCGGTGGCGGCGGTGAGCGCGCCGATCACCCCGAGCGGGATGACCATGATGACGGCGAAGGGCACCGACCAGCTTTCATAGAGCGCGGCCAGGCACAGGAAGACGACCAGTATGGAGAGGGCGTAGAGCGCCGGGGCTTGCGCGCCGGAGCGGATTTCCTCGAAAGAGACGCCCGTCCAGGAAAAGCCGATGCCCTGCGGCAGCTTTTTGGCGATTTCTTCGACCGCCGCCATGGCTTCGCCCGTGGAGAGGCCCGGGGCGGCGGCGCCCTGGATTTCGAGCGAGGACTGGCCGTTGTATCGCTCCAGCCGGGGCGAGCCGTAAGTCCAGCGCGTGGTGGTGAAGGCCGAAAATGGCACCATTTCGCCCGTCTTGTTGCGCACGTACCATTTGTTGAGGTCTTCCGGCGTCATCCGCGCCGGGGCGTCGGCTTGCAGGTAGACCTTTTTGATCCGGCCGCGATCGAGGAAGTCGTTTACGTAGACGCCGCCCCAGGCGGTCGCCAGGGTGTCGTTGATGTCGGCCACGGTCACGCCCAGCGCGCCGGCTTTGGCATGGTCGATGTCGAGGGTGAATTCCGGGTTGTCGTCCATGCCGTTGGGGCGCACGCCAGCCAGGCGCTTGTCTTGCGAGGCCATGCCGAGGAACTGGTTGCGCGCGGCGACCAGCGCGTCGTGGCCGAGTCCGCCGCGATCCTGGAGCATGAGGTCGAACCCGTTGGCGGTGCCCAGCTCCAGCACGGCGGGCGGCACGATGGCGAAGACCTGCGCTTCGCGGATCTGCGAGAGCGCCTTGCTCGCCCGCTGGGCGAACGCCTGGACGTGTTGCTCTGGCCTGGTGCGTTCGTCCCAGTGTCTGAGCTTGATGAAGCCCATGCCCATGTTCTGGCCGATGCCGCCGAAGCCGAAGCCGGCAATGGTGAAGACGGTGTCGATCTTGTCTTTTTCCGGGTCTTGTTCGCGGTAGTAGGCACGCACTTTGTCGAGCACGGCCAGGGTGCGTTCCTGCGTGGCCCCGGCGGGCAGCGTGACGAGGGTGGGCATCAGGCCCTGGTCTTCTTCGGGCAGGAAGGAGGTCGGCAGGCGATGGAAGAGCACGGCGAGCACGGCGATGATCACGCCGTAGATCAGCAGGAAAATGGCCTTGTGGCGCAGGATGCCGCCCACGGTCTGGACGTAGTGCTCGGTGCGGCGCGCGAACATGCCGTTGAACCAGTGGAAGAAGCCGCCGAACCAGCTGCTCTCGCCCGCTTCGTGGCCTTTTTCCACCGGCTTGAGGATGGTGGCGCACAGGGCGGGGGTGAGGATGATGGCGACGATGACCGAAAGCGCCATCGCCGAGACGATGGTGATCGAGAACTGGCGGTAGATGACGCCGGTGGAGCCGCCGAAAAAGGCCATCGGAATGAACACCGCCGAGAGCACCATGGCGATGCCGATCAGCGCGCTGGTGATCTGGTCCATCGACTTGCGGGTGGCTTCCCTGGGCGAGAGGCCCTCTTCGCTCATGATGCGCTCGACATTCTCGACCACGACGATGGCGTCATCGACGAGCAGGCCGATGGCGAGCACGAGGCCGAACATGGTCAGCGTGTTGATCGAGAAGCCGAAGGCGGCCATGATCGCAAAGGTGCCCAGCAGCACCACGGGCACGGCGATGGTCGGGATGAGGGTGGCGCGGATGTTTTCCAGGAAAAGGAACATCACCAGGAAAACGAGGAAGACGGCCTCGACGAGGGTGGCGACCACTTCGTTGATCGAGATGCGGATGAAGGGCGTGGTGTCGTAGGGGTAGATCACCTCGACGCCGTCCGGAAAGTAGGGTTTGAGTTCCTCGACTCTGGCTTTTACCGCGTCGGCGGTCTCCAGGGCGTTGGCCCCGGCGGCGAGCTTGATGCCGATGCCGCCCGAAAACTTGCCGTTGTTCAGGGCGCGGAAGCCGTAGTTTTCCTGGCCGATTTCGGCGCGGGCGACGTCCTTCAGGCGGACTTCGCCGCCGTCCCGCGCGCTGCGCAGCAGGATGGCTTCAAACTCTTCCGCTGTCTGGAGGCGGCTTTGCGCGGTGATGCTCGCGGTGAAGCCTTGTCCCGGTATCGCCGGCGTGCCGCCGAGTTGTCCGGCGGAAACCTGGGTGTTCTGAGCCAGCAGCGCGTTGCGCACGTCGGCTGGCGTCAGGCGGTATTTGTTGAGTTTGTCGGGGTCGAGCCAGATGCGCATCGCGTACTGGGAACCGAATACCTGCACTTCGCCCACGCCCGTGACGCGGGTCAGTGGATCCTGCACGTTGGCGACGAGGTAATCGGCCAGGTCGGCGCTGTCGTAGCGATCCGACATGAAGCCGACGATCATCAGGAAGTTGCGCGCCGATTTGACGACCTGCACCCCTTGTTGCTGCACGGCCTGCGGCAGCAGGGGCAGGGCGAGTTGCAGTTTGTTCTGGGTCTGCACCTGGGCGATGTCGGGGTTGACGCCGGCATCGAAGGTGAGCGTGACCGCGGCGCGTCCGTAGGAATCGCTGGTGGAGCTCATGTAGAGCAGGCCGTCGATGCCGGTCATCTTCTGTTCGATGATCTGCGTGACGGATTCTTCCACGGCCCGGGCCGAGGCGCCGGGGTAGCTGGCATTGATGGCGACCGTGGGGGGGGCGATGTCCGGGTATTGCTGCACCGGCAGGCTGAAGATCGACAATACCCCCGCCATCATGATGATGATGGCGATTACCCAGGCAAAGATCGGCCTGTCGATGAAAAAGCGGGCCATGGATGTCGCGCCTCAGTTCGTGGCCGGGCCGGCGGTGGTGGCCTGCGAGGCGGCCACGCCGCTCGGGGCGTTGAAGGGTTGTGGCTGGACGGACTTGCCCTCGCCCACTTTTTGCAGGCCCTCGACGATGACCTGCTCGCCGGCGGCAAGGCCGCCGACGATGATCCAGTCGTTCCCCTGTACGCCGCGAACCTGCACCGGGCGCGTCGTCGCCTTGTTTTCGGCATTGACCACCAGGACGATCGACTGGCCGCGCGGATCGTGGCTCAGCGCCGCATGCGGCAGCAGGATCGCCTGCCCGGTCTGGCCTTGCTCCAGGCGGGCGCGCACGTACATGCCCGGCAGCAGGGCGCCTTTCGGGTTCGGGAAGCTGGCTCGCAGGGTGACGCTGCCGGTGCCGGGATCGACCGAGGCTTCGGAGAAGGCGAGCTTGCCGGCGATTTCGTATTGGCTGCCGTCTTCGAGGAAGAGTTGCACGGGGATGTTGTCGCCCTCGTCGCGCGACAATGCGCCGCGTTCGACCTCGCGGCGCAGGCGTTGCAATTCGGTGCTCGATTGCGTCAGATCGACGTAGATGGGGTCGAGTTGCTGCACCGTGGCGAGCGCCGCGGCCTGATTGGCGGTGACGAGCGCGCCCGGCGTGACCGAGGAACGACCGATCCGCCCGGAAATCGGCGATTTCACGCGGGTGAAGTCGAGGTCGATGCGGGCCTTGTCGAGCGCGGCGCGCGCGGCGGCCACGTCGGCTTCGGCCTGCTTGAGCGCGGCGGCGGCGTCGTCGTTGGCCTGTTTGCTGACCGCGTCGATGCCGACCAGTCCGGCGTAACGCTCCGCCTTCAGGCGGGCGTTGTAGAGGTTGGCTTCGGCCCGCGCCTTGCTGGCCGCGGCGCTGTCGTAGGCGGCGCGATAGGTCGAGGGGTCGATCTGGTAGAGCACCTGCCCGGCGGAAACCGTGCTGCCTTCGGTGAAGAGGCGCTTCTGGATGATGCCGGTGACCTGGGGCCGCAGCTCGGCCACCATGTATGGCGTCGTGCGGCCAGGCAGCTCGGTGATCAGCGGTACCGGCTCGAACGAGACCGAAACCACGCTGACCGGAACGGGAGGGGGTTCGCTCGCCTGGGGCTGTTGCGCGCCGCGCTCGCAGGCGGCGAGAGTCAGGGCACTTGCAAGAACTACCGTGAATATGGGCGGTTGCCGAAAACGGGAACGGGTATACATGGAAAATCTCGCGGGGTGAGGTTGGTCGGGCTCGGCGCGCCACCGTTTCCCTGGGCCCGTCTTGCGGCCTGAAACGATCCGGAGGCGGGTCTGGCTCAAAAAACGAGGAAAAGCGCGTTGCCGGGGACTACCTTGTTGTGGAGCGAAGGGGGGAACATGAACACTTATTCTAGATCGAACGTTCATTCTATGTTAGGGTTCGAGCTTCCGCAAGTTGCTGTGCGTGTAATGCGCATCAGAATGTATATGGAGTGACATGGTCTCTTCTGACATTTCCATGGCCACCGAAGGCCCTGTTTCCGCCGTTCCCCCCCCCCCCCCGAATGAATGTACGCGCGCGGCCGCGCGGCGAACCCAGATTCTCGATGCGGCTGCGGAATGCTTCCGCGCGAACGGCTTCCATGGCGCGAGCATCGCCCGCATCTCGCAACAGGCGGGGATGAGCGCCGGGCATATCTACCATTATTTCGAGAGCAAGGAAGCGATCATCGCGGCCATCGTGGAACGCGACCTCGAACGTGTGATTTCGATATGGGCGGAACTCAGGGCCGCGCGTGACGTGCGCGACGCGATGGTCAAGCTTTCCGCCGACGGGGTGGCTCACGCCATGGATCCGGCCTGTTCGGGGCTTCGGCTCGAAATCCTCGCCGAGACGGCGCGCAATCCGGAAGTGGCGCGCATCATGCGCGCCGCCGATTGTTGCTGTATGGCAAGCCTGACCGAAACCCTGCTGGCCGCGCGGCGCGAGGGCGGCAGGCAGGACGACGAGGCCACGCTTCTCCTCATGACCGAGATCCTTGCCGCCATGTTTGAAGGGCTCATGATTCGCGCGCTCCGCAACCCCGAACTGGATCGGGAGCGCATATCCATCATGGTGCAGCGCGTGATACGGCAGATCATCACCAGCCCGGACTGGGGCGGCATGCCGCCGAAGGAAGGAGAGGCGCCGGCCTGATCGCCCGGCCCGTGTTCAATCGGCCTCGACCCACCCGCCCTGTTCGAGCGCGATCTTCCTGCCCGCCGCGTCGCGGAAATCGATCGGCACCGATTGGTGCGCCGCCGTGCCGTCCGGCCCGATCGCCGCCCGGCGCACGTCGAAATGCAGATGGGGGCCGCTGCTGTAGCCGGTGTTGCCGGAATGGGCGAGCGCCTCCCCGGCGCGAACGTCCTGGCCGGGGCGAACCAGTACCCGCCGCGGCGCCAGGTGCAGGTAATAACCCACGCTGTGGTCGGAATGGATGAGGACGACGCGATTGCCGCGGTCGCCGAGCGCCGGATCGGCCCCTCCCTCGGTGAAGTCGTCCTTCACTTCGATCACGGTGCCCGCGCGCGCGGCGGTCACGAGCGTGCCTTCGGGGACGTCGAAATCGACGGCGTAGCGGTTGTGGGGGGCGGTGTGGGTGATGGGGGTGCCGCCGGGCGCCTGGCTGATTCGCGCCCTGACGCCTTTCCGGAAAGGCAGCCGGTAGGGGTAGTCCTGGTCGGGCGTCATGAGGGCGTCGCCGGTGATGGCGGAATGCTCGTAACGGAAACGGAAACGTTCCAGCCGTTTGCGCGGCGCGACCTGGACGATTTCCCGCCGGGAATGCGGGGCGACGACGAGCGCCGGCGGAATTTCCCTGTCGGCCTGGATGTTCTCCCCGACCAGCCTGAAGAAAACACTGACCGTCGCCGCGCCGTCGTTGACGGCGCTGAAGCGGATGGCGCCGTGCGGGGATTTGCCCTGTTCGATCCTGAGCGGGTAATCGTCGGCATCGAGCGCCTGGGCCGCGGGGAGCGGGCAAAGGAGCAGGCAGGCCAACAGAGAAAGGACTTCTTTCATCGCGGGCGCATCTACGGCGCTTCGCACAGGCAATGCGTGTAAATGTGCCGGGGGTCGTTCCACGAAGTCAGTGTCTTGAGATCGGCGGAAAATCGGTCGATGACGCGGCTGGCTGGAGATGGCGCGGCGGCCTCGTCCCCGGCGGCGAGGAATTGTTGCAGCAACTGGCGCATGGGCGGGATCTGCGGCGTGGGCCAGACGACGGTGTAATCCTTCAGGCCGGCGCGCCCGGCGGCGGCCTCGATCGCGGCGCCGATGCCGCCGAGGTGGTCGACGAGGCCGATGCGGGCGGCTTCCGCGCCGCTCCATACCCGCCCCCGGGCAATACGGTCGACCTCTTCCGGCTTCATCTTGCGCGCCTGGGCGACGAGGTCGAGAAAGCGGCGGTAGGTGTGCTCGGTCGACCGTTGCAGGGCCGCGCCGATGTGCGGGGAAAGCGGCAGGCGCGGATCGAGCGCGGTGGCAAACGGGCCGGTGGCGACGCCATCGACGGTCAGCCCGAGGCGTTTCATCGGCTCGGCAAATTCGGGGAACATGCCGAAGACGCCGATCGAGCCGGTGATCGTGGTGGGTTCGGCGAAAATCTCGTCGGCCCCGGCGGCGATCCAGTAGCCGCCGGAAGCCGCCACCGAACTCATCGACGCGACTACCGGCTTGCCGGCCTGCCGGGTGAGTTCGAGTTCGGCGCGGACGACTTCGGAGGCCCAGGCGCTGCCGCCGGGGCTGTCGAGGCGCATGACCACTGCCTTGACCCTGTCATCGTTGCGCGCCTCGCGGATCAGGCGGGCAAGGCTGTCGCCGCCGGTGTCGCCGGGGGGCTGGGCGCCATCGACGATCGCCCCCTGGGCCACCAGCACGGCGATGCGCGCGGGCGCCTCGGGGCGGGCGCGGCGGATCGCGGCGAGATACTCCCTGCTGCCGATGTGCCGGAAATCCTTGTCGTCGCCCGCATCGCCGAGGCGTTCCCCGATCGCGGCGCGCCATTGCCCGCGGTTGGAAAGGTGGTCGACGAGGCCCGCGTCCTGCGCCGCCCTGGCGCTGTCTCCCTGGGCGGCTTCGAGGGCGTCCTGATAGGCGTTTATGTAATTGTCCAGTTTGGCCTGGTCGAGTTTCCGCGCCGCGACGATGTCCGCGCGGAAATGCCCCCACAGACCGTCGAGCAGGGCGCGGGTGGCGCCGCGGTCTTCTTCCGACATGTCGCTGCGGGTGAGAGGCTCGACGGCGGATTTGTATTCGCCGGCGCGGAAGACATGGATCTTGATGCCGAGCGTCGCCAGCGCCCCGCCGAAATACGTGGGATAGTGCGCGAAACCCGGCAGCAGCGCGTAACCGTCTGGCGCGAGATGCACTTCGTCGGCGACCGAGGCGAGATAGTACTGACCCTGGGAATAACGTTCGCCGCGCGCCAGCACCGGCTTGCCGGCGGCCTTGAATTCGGCGATGGCGGCGCGCAACTCGCCAAGCTTGGCCAGGCCGCCGTCTTCGAGGTCATCGGTTTCGAGCACCAGCAGCTTGATGCGCGGATCGGTGCGCGCGGCGCGTACCGCATCGAGCAACTCGGGCAGCACGGTTTCTTCCTCGCGGTCGCCGGCAAGGAAGGCGAACGAAGGGTCGATCGTGCCCTGTTCGACCAACCTGCCGGATGGATGCACGAGCAGGGCCGCGCCTTCGGGCACGGGCGGGGCGGGACGCACGAGGGCGACGATGAGCGCCGCCACCGCGACCAGCAGGACGAGGTTGAAGGCCACGCGGCGCGCGCCGTCGATGATGCGCCACAGGAGGCGGAACAGGAAGGCGATGAATCCAAGCAGTTTTCTGATCATGAGAATGTCCTTTTTCTACTGCGGGCGTTGGAAGAGCAGATCCCATACCCCGTACCCGAGGCGCAGGCCGCGGTTCTCGAACTTGGTGAGCGGCCGGTGCGCGGGACGGGGCGCGAACCCCTCAGCGGTGTTTTCCAGCGCGCTCGCCGACAAGGTATCGAGCATCCATGCGGCATAGTCTTCCCAGTCGGTGGCGCAATGCAGATAACCGCCGGGGGCGAGTTTGCGCGCGACGAGCGCGACGAATTCCGGCTGGATCAGGCGGCGCTTGTAATGGCGCGCCTTGCGCCACGGATCGGGAAAGAAAACGTGCACCCCGGCGAGCGCCCCGTCGGCGATCATGTCGCGCAGCACCTCGACCGCGTCATGCTGGACGATGCGCAGGTTGGCGAGGCCGTTTTCGGTGACGAGCTTGCACAGCGCGCCGACGCCGGGGCGGTGGACTTCGACGCCGAGATAGTCGGTTTCGGGGTGGGCGGCGGCGATCTTCGCCGTGGTCTCGCCCATGCCGAAGCCGATTTCGAGGATTTTCGGCGCCTCCCGCCCGAAGACCGCCGCAAGATCGAGCAGCCCCGCGCGGTAGGCGATGCCGATTTTCGGCATCGTTTCATCGAAATGCCGTCGCTGCGCCGGCGACATGTGGCCCTGGCGCAGCACGAAACTGCGGATCGAACGGCTCGAAAAACGATGCGCCGGCGCGGCGTCCGCGCCGATCTCGCCGGGCGTCTCCCCCGCCATCGCGCTCATGAGCCGATCAGCCCCGCGCGCGGCGAACTGGGGTCGGCGGCATAGGGCCGCTTCGCCATCCGTCCAGCCAGGAACGCCTCGCGCCCGGCCTCGACCGCTTTCTTCATCGCGCCGGCCATCCGTACCGGCTCCCGCGCGTGCGCGATCGCGGAGTTCATCAACACCCCGTCGCAACCCAGTTCCATGGCGATCGCGGCGTCCGACGCCGTGCCGACGCCGGCATCGACGATCACCGGCGCCTGGATGCGCTCGACGATGAGCGCGAGATTCCACGGGTTGAGAATGCCCATGCCGGAACCGATCAGCGAAGCCAACGGCATGATCGCCGCGCAGCCGAGGTCTTCGAGCATCTTCGCCTGGATCGGATCGTCGGCGCAGTAGACCATGACCGTGAACCCTTCCCTGACCAGGGTTTCGGCGGCTTTCAGCGTCTCGGGCATGTTCGGATAGAGCGAGCCGGGGTCGCCGAGCACTTCGAGCTTGACGAGCGCGTGGCCGTCGAGCAGTTCGCGCGCCAGGCGCAAGGTGCGCACGGCCTCGTCGGCGGTGAAACATCCGGCGGTATTGGGCAGGATGGTGAAGCGATCCGGCGGCAGGACATCGAGCAGATTGGGCTCGCCCGGATGCTGGCCGATGTTGGTGCGGCGGATCGCCACGGTGACGATCTCCGCGCCGCAGGCATCGAGCGCCGCCCGCGTCTGCGCGAAATCCTTGTATTTACCGGTGCCAGCCAGCAGGCGGGAGCGGTAATGCCTGCCGGCGATGTTCAGGAAATCGTTCATGTGTCGGTATGAAAAAATCAGCCGCCGCCCACCGCCACGACGATCTCCAGCACATCGCCCTCGGCGAGCGCCGTATCGGCATGGCGCGCGCGCGGCACGATCTCGCCGTT
>JAIRNL010000029.1 GCA_031258035.1 Azoarcus sp.
ATCCTGACCTTCGGCATCAAGGGCGACCTGGACGCGGTGCGCCGTTTCGTGAAGCGGCTGCGGGTGGCCACGCTCGTGGTGCATGTCGCCGACGCCCGTACCGGCGTGCTGCACCCGGCATCGAGCACCCACGCGCAACTGAACGAAAAACAACTGCTCGCCGCCGGCATCACGCCGGACATGATCCGGGTCTCCGTCGGCACCGAAGACATCACCGACCTCCTCGCCGATTTCGACCAGGCACTGGCTGCCGCCTGACCGCCCCCACCCCCGCCTTCATCCTCGCCACGCTCATCTCCCATGAAGATTGATACCGCCCGTTACCTGAGCCTCGACAGCGCCCCCGCGCGCCTGAAAGAAACACTGGACATCCTCGTCACCGAGCATGCCTTCCTGCCCAACGCCGACGAAGTCCTGCGCGACTGGGTCGCCACCATCGCCACCCCCGCCTTCAAGCTGCTGCGCCGGCAAAAAGGCGTGCAGGCCGCCTTTTGCAGCATCGGCACCGGCACGGGGCTGGATGCGCTCGCCGCCATCGAAACCCTGGGCGCAACCCGGATCGGCGTCACCGACGTACATGCGGACGTGGTCGCCGCCGCGGCGGACAACATCCGCAAGAACCTGCGAGACCCGGACGGCATCGTGCTGGAGGCCGGCTTCGGCGACCTGCTGGAACCCCTTCGATCCGGGGATGACGACGACCCCCCGCGCTACGACCTGATCTACGAAAACCTGCCCAACATCCCCGTCGCCGACGCCGGAGAAGCCGCCGTCGCGCGCAAAAGCGCCAGCCACATCCCGCCCAGGAAAGAAGCCGTCCCGGAATCCATGCGCCGCAATCTGCTGACGCTGCATTACATCGCGCTCCTGAAAGCAAAAACCTTCCTGAACCCCGGCGGCGCGGTGCTCTCGCTCGTCGGCGGGCGCATCCCGCTCGACGTTTTCCAGGAGATGGGACAACTTGCCGGCTACCGTTCCGAGATTTTCACCTATGGCTGGAAAATCCAGACCAACGCCGAAGAGATCATCGGCGACCATCTCCGGCAACAGGAAGAAGGCGCCGGGCCGTACCACTTCTACCGCGCCGACCGGCTCGCCACGGCCTTCGCCGGCATCGGCCTGGAGACCTCCGGGCGCGACGCCCATGCCATCGAACGCCAGCTCGCGCCCGACGAACTGTCCCCGGCGCAGGCGCTCGCCGCCTGGAGAAAGGGCGAAGTCATCGGCCATACCGTCGTCGCCCTGCGCTCCCTGCCCGCCTGAAAGAAACATGACGCCCCGCGCCGCCCTGACCGCCATCGACGCCATCCGCCGCCATTTCGCCGCCCGCCTCGCCTCGGGCCGGGAAGCGCCCATGATCGCGGCGGAACTCGAAAACGTGCTGACCCTGCTTGCCGGCGTCGACTTCTCCCACCCCGACGAAAAGCACCTCCAAGCCAGCGGCCATCCGGTCGTCGAACAATTGCGGCATACGGACATCGAAAACGGCGACCCGGCCACCGCCGCGATTTTCCAGGCGTTCCAGGCCCAGCTCGACGCCCTGCCCTGGCGCTACAGCTACGCCCCCCGCCCCGACGCGCCCGACATCGGCGCGCGCATGGCCTGGGCGGAACTCGTCGGCCCGATCGCGCCCTTCCACAGCGACAAGGTCTGCCTCGGCCTGACCGCCATCGGCCCCCGCCTGCTTTATCCGCTGCACTACCACCCGGCGGTGGAAACCTATCTCGTCGTCTCTGGCACAGCCGCCTGGACGGCGGCGGGCGTCACCCGATCCCACCCGCCCGGCGCGCTGATCCTGCATCCGGCGAACATCGTGCATGCCATGGAAACCGGCGACGAACCGCTATTGGCCGCCTATGCCTGGACGGGCGAAGTGGCGACGCTCTCGGCTTACGTCGACGGCAATTGAAAACCGCGCGGCAAGGCCCGGATTCCGGCCCGCCTCAGACCGCGGCCATCTCCGCCGCGGCGCGGTAGTGCCGTTGCGCGTCGGCAGGACGCTCCAACCGCTCGAACAGATGAGCCAGAGCCAAGTGGGTTTTGGTTTCCGGTCGCAGCCCCAGCGAAGCCGCGTAATAGCTCTCGGCCTTGCCCCACAGGCGCGAAACGGCGCACAAACGCCCGAGCGCGAACAGCAAACCAGGATCGCGCGGATGATCGCGCAGCCACGCCTCGCCCTTGGCGAGGCAGTCGCTGCCTTCCTCGGCGCAATAACCATAAAGACGGGCAAGATCGCTGTCCCATTCGTCGTCGAGCAGGCTTTCGAGCGTCCGCCGCATGAGGCGACCCTGTCCGGCGTGCGCAAACAGGGGCACGACATCCAGCAACAACTGCCGGTCGTTGCGCTCCTGGGCGGGAATGGCGTTCCATGCCTCGACCAGCGCCTCGCCGTCGCCGGCCCGTTCGCGCAACCTTTCGCTGTTGGCGCGACGCAGCAACGGCTGCGCCTGCTCCTCGGTCAGCGCCTTGTGCTTGCGCAATTTCCGGGTGAGTTCCAGCACTTCTTCCCAGCGCCGCAATGCCGAGGCAACCCGCAGGCGCAAACGGAGGACGGCGATGTGCCGGTGTCCGTCCCGCCGCAGTATTTCCAGCTTCCCGGCGGCCTCCTCGAAATGGCGCGAACCGATCGCCAGTTCGGCTTCGGTCATCAGCCGCGCCACCTGGGTCTTTCCTTCCTCGTCGGCAAGCCGCTCCATCCACGCCCGGTAGCGCGGCTCGTCGCGCAGCGCGTGCGCCGCCCTTGCCGCCAACAACACCGCCGTCGCCGGATGGTCGCTGGCTGCATAGGCCTTTTCCGCGAATTTCAGCGCCTGGGCATAACGGCCCTCGTGGAAAGTCAGCAGGGCTTCGCGCAGGGCGCGGTCGGCCCGTTGCCGCCGCCGGCGCTCGCGCCACTGGACGACCACCCCCGGCAGCGCCAGGGCGCCCTGGAGCAGGCGGACGAGCAGGTAAACCACGATGAAACCGATGAGCAGCAGCGCCACGAACAGCTTGAGCGACATCTGGACGCGATACCACTTCGGCATCACGAACTGCACGTAGCCCCAGTCGTGGCCGACCAGCATGGCAAGCCCCACTGCCATGGCGAAGATGATGATGACCCATATCAGGACGCGCATTGCTCGGCTCTCAGGGTTGGGCCGGCGCTGCCGCCGGGGTCTCTTCCGCGCCCCTGCGGGCCTCCACGCCGGCGGAGGCGCCGCCATCGTCCGGTTTCCGCCCTGCCGCCGGCAGGCTGGCGGCCGGGCGGGGGCGCGGTATTTCCAGGCCGCGCAGGGCGGTAATGCTTTCGATCAGCTCGTAACGCTGCACCCTGACCGGCATCGCTTCGAGCGCGCGCAGGTTGTCGACCGCCAGTTTGACTTCCTGGTCCCGCATGTCGAAAAAGCGTTCGATCCAGTTCCGCGCCTGGGAAAGATCGGCTTCGTAGGTGTGGCCGTCGCGCGCGAGGAGCGCCAGCCGCGCGGTGAGCAGGCGGATTTTCAGGTTCTCGCGCAGGAAGGCGCTTTGCTCCGGCGCCAGCAATACAGGCTCGGCTTCCGTGCCGAGACGCTCGAACTTGACCAGCGAGCGCAGTTCGCGCCAGATTTCGCGCGCGAACCACCCGGCAAAATCGGCAAACCCCGCGTCTTTTTCTTCGGGCGGCGCGGCCGCGGGCGCATCGGCGGGCGTCGCCGGCACCTCGCCCGAGTAGAGCAGCGGCAGCGTATCGACCTTGGCGAGCAGTTGTTCGAGACGCAGGGCGGTGTCCGGAATGTCGAGCGCGCCCTGCCGGCCCAGTTTTTCGATGTCCGCCGCGAGGGCGCGCCGCAGCGGCGCGAACTGGCCGTAGTCGTTCTGCTCCAGCCGGGCGAGCGCCCCGCGCAGGGCGACCAGCGCCGTTTCGACGTTGCCCGCGTATTGCAATTGTTGGTTGGCAATCGTCACGGCCTGCCGGACCTCCACGATGAGGCTGTCTTCCTGCGAGCGCGAAAACTGCTGGTAGAAGTTTTCCAGCGCCAGGGCGTGGCCTTCGCTTTTTTCGACCTTGCCGGCGATCTCGTCGAGCCTGCTCTGGATTTCGGGCAGTTGGCGCGGCAATTCGCGGGATTCGGCGATGATGGCATCGCTTTTTTCCAGCTTCGCGGCCAATGTCCTGTGTGCTTCCACATTCCGGGCATTCCACTCGCGCCCCAGCCAGAGCGAATAAGCGGCCACGCCGCAGGAGAGCAGAGCCAGCAACAGCGCCCAGCCCGCCGCCGCGCTCCGCCCGGCGGGAGGGCGCGCGGGGAGAGGAGGCGGGTTTTCGGGAGGCGGTTTGCTGTCCGCGACGGCGGGAGGGGGAAGCTGCGGCCTGGAAGCCTCGGGCGCGGCGCCGGGGACGGATTCGGCCACGGCGGCGTCGGAAGGGGAAGAAGTGGGCGAGTTCATGCCATGAGTTTACCCAAAGAATTCGATGAGTGCGCGCAACAATGCGTCATCGCCGGCTTCGGAGACGACGATCCGCGCCAGGCCATGCGCGCGGCAACGCCCGGCGATACGCGGATGCGGTACGAACACCGGCAAGGCCGCGAGGCGGGCGCAGCCTTCGGGGCCGGCGAGACGGGCAAGGTTATCCACCCCCTCGCCGCTGGTGAGCGACAGGGCGTCGGCTTCGCCCCGCGCGGCCAAAGCCAGCAGCGGCGCGGGGTCGGCTTCGGCGCGGCGACGCCGGTAGCAGGAAAGGTATTCGACCCGCGCCCCGCGCGCGGCAAGCGTCTCGCCCAGCAACTCGCGCCCGCCGTCGCCGCGCAGGATCAGCACCGCCCGGCCACGCACGGCCTCGGGCGCGAAGGCGGGCAGAGCCAGCGCGGCTTCGCTGTCGAAACCGCTGTCCGGCGCGATGACTTCGCCGAAACCGTGCGCCCGGAGCGCGCGGGCGCTCCCCTGCCCGACCGCTGCGACGCGCAGGCCCGGCGGCCACGCGCGCAGCGCCAGCAAGCCTTCCAGGCCGTATTCGACCGCGTTGGAACTGACGAAAAAGGCAAGGTCGAACGCATCGAGCCGCGCCGCGACCGGCGCGAAGACGCCGACTTCCCCGGGAGGCAGGATTTCCAGCAGCGGAAAGCGGAAAGCGCGCCCGCCTTCCGCCTCGATGGCGCGGCACGACGCCCCGGCCTGCACGGACGGGCGGGTCACGACGATCGTTCGCCCGGCAAGCGCGCCGCTCATCCCAGGTCAGCCAGAATTTCTCCGGCCCCCTGGGCGAGCAGGCTGTCGGCCAATGCCTGGCCGATGGCTTGCGCCCCGGCCGGCTCGCCCTCGCACTCCCCGCGCACGACGCGGCCGCCGTCGGGACGGGCGACGAAACCGCGCAGCCACACGAGGCCGCCGCGCATTTCGCCATAAGCGCCGAGCGGCACATCGCAACTGCCAGCCAGCGCGCGGGCGAAGGCGCGCTCGGCGGTGACGCAGGCGGTCGTGTCGGCGTCAGCCAGCGGTTGCAGGCAGGCGCGCAGGTCGGCGCGGGCAGCCAGGCATTCGATGCCCAGGGCCCCCTGGCCAGCGGCGGGCAGCGATGTTTCCGCCGGCAGGACGGCGCGGATGCGCTCCCCGAGTCCCAGCCGGCGCAGGCCGGCGGCGGCGAGGACGATGGCGTCGAACTGCCCTTCGTCGAGTTTGCGCAGGCGGGTATCGAGATTGCCGCGCAGGCTGGCTACAGCCAGATACGGATAGCGGGCGTGGATCTGCGATTCGCGCCGCAGGGACGAGGTGCCGAGCACCGCGCCCGGCGGCATGTCGTCGAGCGCGGCATAGCGGCGCGAGACGAAAGCGTCGAGCGGCGTCTCGCGCGCCGTCACGCAAGCCAGGGCGAACTCTCCACCCATGAGCATCGGCACATCCTTCATCGAATGCACGGCGATATCGGCGCGACCGTCGAGCAGCGCCGCTTCCAGCTCCTTGACGAACAAGCCCTTGCCGCCCACGGCGGCGAGGGGCCGATCCAGTATCTGGTCGCCGCGCGTGGTCATGCCCAGCAGTTCGACCCGGCAGGAGGGGTACAGCCCTTCGAGCCGCGCCCTGATGTGCCCGGCCTGCCACAAAGCCAGCCGACTTTCGCGGGTGGCAATGACGATACGCCCGGGCGCGGGCGTCCGGGGGGAAGGAACACTCACCATGATTTTTCTCGAAAAATGCCGGGAAGAACAGCGCCCGCGCCGAAGCGGCGTCGATTCTAGCAATTAATCTCCCGCAGGGTTGCCCGGGCGCACAAGCGACGCCATCTGCGGATAAAATGGGCGCCGGAGGAGGAGACAACCGGTCGGCGCGACGGCCCTTCCCGCCAATAAACTGTTCATCGGCGCACTCGCCGTCTCCATGTGGGGACGCGGCACGGGCGCGCACAGGAGAAGAGGGAAATGAAATCAAAAAGACTTGAAATCGACAAGGTCGCATCGTTCCTACGCGACGGCATGACCATCATGTATGGCGGATTCATGGGCAACGGCACGCCGCCGCGGCTCATGCAGGCCATCCTGGATTCCGGCGTCAAGGATCTCACGGTGATCGGCGACGACGCGGCGTTTTCCGACGCGACCAAGGGCCCGGAAGGCATCGGCCTGCTGGTGCGCAACAAGCGGGTCAGGAAGATGATCACCGGCCACATCGGCCTGAACAAGGAAGCACAGCGCCAGATGCTCGCGGGCGAAATGGAAATCGAACTCTGCCCGATCGGCACGATCGCCGAACGCATCCGCGCCGGCGGCTCCGGCCTGGGCGGCGTGCTCACCCCCACCGGCGTGGGCACGAGCGTGGAAGACGTGCCGCAGGATCTGACCGTCAACGGCCAGAAATACACAAAGAAGCCAGTGTTCACCATCAACGGACGCGACTTCCTCTATGAAACCCCGCTCAAGGCCGATCTTGCGGTGCTGGAAGCCGTGCAGGCCGACAAATACGGCAACCTCGTCTATTACACCTCGATGCGCAACCACAACCCGCTGATGGCGCTCGCCGCCGAAACGGTCATCGTCGAGGCGCACCAGATCGTCGAGATCGGCTGCATCGACCCCGATCATGTGATGACGCCGGGCGTGCTGGTCGATCACATCGTCTACCCCAGTTGAGCAAGGTGAGGAGAAAACCATGTCAGAACAAATAAGCGCCAAGGAATTCATCGCGCGCCGCATCGCGCTGGAATTGAACGACGGCGATGTCGTCAACCTGGGCATCGGCCTGCCGACGCTGGTCGCCAACTACCTGCCGCCCGGCGTCACCCT
>JAIRNL010000209.1 GCA_031258035.1 Azoarcus sp.
GTCTTCCTCGGCACGGCCGCCGAGGGCAGCCGGGCGATCGATGCCCAGTTGCTCGAAATCATGATGGCGCAGGATTTCCAGGATCTGACCGGGCAGGTCATCAAGAAAGTCGTCGAAATGGCGCAGTCTCTTGAATCGCAACTGCTCGAAATACTGATCGAGGTCGCGCCGGAGGGCATTCGCGCCGAGAAAACCGGCAGCCTGCTCAACGGCCCGGTGATCAACGCCGCGGGCCGCGACGATGTCGTGACCAGCCAGGGACAGGTCGACGACCTTCTCGAAAGCCTGGGGTTCTGAGGCGGCGCAACACGAAGGGAGCGGACAAAACCATGAGCGACTTTGGCGGAATGGAAGACCTGTTGCAGGATTTTCTCACCGAAGCGGAAGACCTGCTGTCGGACGTTGACAACAAGCTGGTCGACCTGGAGCGCAGCCCGGACGACCGTGGCCTGCTCAACGATATTTTTCGCGGTTTTCATACCATCAAGGGCGGCGCCGGCTTTCTCAATGCCGCCGAACTGGTGACGCTGTGCCACCTCACCGAAAGCCTGTTCGACAAACTGCGCAACGGCGAACTCGTGGTGACGGCGGAAATCATGGACGTCATACTTTCCGCCACGGCGGGCGTGCGCGGCATGTTCGAGCAACTTCACCAGGGCACGCAGCCGAACGCGGCCGATCCGGCCTTGATCGACGCGCTCAAGGCCGTGCAGAGCGGCGAAAAAGCGCCCGTGCCCGCGCCCGCGCCCGCGCCTGCCGCGCCGTCGGCTCCCGTGCCGGCGGTTGCCGCCGCCGCCGGGCAGGGCGGCGAACCCAACTGGGAACAACTCCATGCCGCCGTGGCCGGCGTTCCCGTCCCCGTGGCCGCCGCGCCTGCCGCCGCGGCCACGGCCGAGGCCATCGTCCAGAACGCCATGGGCCGCCGCGCCGCCGACCGTCCCGGCGCGAGCGCCCCCACCGGGCGGCGCGACGCCGAGCGCCAGCGCGACACCTCGATCCGGGTCGATACCGCGCGGCTCGACCAGGTGCTCAACCTCTCCGGCGAAATCGGCCTCACCAAGAACCGCCTCAACGCCCTGCGCAGCGACATCCTCAACGGGCGCAACGACACCGAGACCCTGCACGCGCTCGACCTGGCTGTCAGCCAGCTCGACCTCCTGGTGTCCGACCTGCAAAACGCGGTCATGAAGACGCGGATGCAGCCGATCGGGCGTCTCTTCCAGAAATACCCGCGCATCGCCCGCGACCTCGCCCGCAGTCTCGGCAAAGATGTTGAACTGGTGCTGGCTGGCGAAGAAACCGAAATCGACAAGACGATGATCGAAGACCTCTCCGACCCGATCATCCACCTGATCCGCAATGCCGTCGACCATGGCGTCGAAGACGCCGACGAGCGACGCGCCGCCGGCAAGCCGGACAAATCGGAAGTACGCCTGGAGGCGCGGCAGGAAGGCGATCACATCGTCATCCTCGTCTCCGACGACGGGCACGGCATGAACCCCGAAAAACTGCGCGCCAAGGCCGTGCAAAAGGGCCTCATCTCCGACGAGGAGGCCAACACCATGGACGAGCGCCAGAGCTTCAACCTGATTTTCCTGCCCGGTTTCTCGCTCGCCGCCAAAGTGTCCGACGTCTCGGGACGCGGCGTGGGCATGGACGTGGTGCGCACCAACATCCAGAAGCTCAACGGCTCGATCGACATCCGCTCGATGCAGGGCAAGGGCACCACCTTCATCATCAACCTGCCCCTGACCCTGGCGATCCTGCCCGTGCTGCTGGTCAAGCTCGGCGAGCAACCGTTCGCGGTACCGCTGTCGATGGTGCGTGAGATCCTGCCCATCGACCCGATGGAAGTCAAAGAAGTCGGCGGTCGCGCCACCATGGTGGTGCGGGGCGAAGTGCTGCCCATCCTGCCCCTGAGCAGCCTGCTCGGCTGGGAACAGGAATGCACCCCCGGATACGGCGTGCTGATGCAGATGGCCGAACTCTCCTTCATCCTGGCCATAGACAGCTTCGCCGGGCGCGAAGACGCGGTCATCAAATCGCTCGACGATTTCCGCCCGAAAGGCGTCGCCGGCGTCACCACCCTGTCGAACGGCCAGATCGTGCTGATCCTCGACATGAAAGAACTCCTGAGCGCGGCCGGCGACCAGCGCGGCGTCGCCAGGGCCATGCTGGTCAAGCCAGCGGGCGCGAAGCGGCCCAGGGCGGAGGCGCCAGTGGTGGCCTGAGCCTCTTTCGCCCATCCGCGCTTCCACGAACCGCCTGGCTGGCAACAGCCAGGCGGTTTTTTTATTTTGGCCTGGGCCGGGCGCGCGGCGGAGCGAATTGAAACCAGTAAAACACGGCGGAATGCAAGGGCGTAACACCGATGTCTGCGGGAAGGGGAAAACTATGTTAGTTTTGTCACGATCCGGAGACGGAAACATCGCGGCCGCCGCGCGATGAATTTCCAGATATGTCCCGGATGTATCGGCAGTTTTATCTGATATGTGCGGAGAGGAAAAATGGGAGTTGCGCTCGAAACCGCCGTTGCCTGGGTGGGAAATACAGCGGAACGGTTCTGGGGGCCGGGATTCGCGGCCAAGGTGCGGACCATGTTGCCCGACTTGCCGCCCGCGCCGGCATTATTCGATTTCAGCTATGACGAAGAAGAAGGGCCGGGCCTGTTCCGGGAATTGCACTTTGCCGCGGGCGTGACGCGCCATATCCTGGAAGAGCCCTTCTGGCGGGAATTTGAAGCGTTCTATCGGTCGCCGCAACCCCTGTCGTGGTGGCTGATCACCGGCGGGACGGGTTCCGGGAAAAGCCGGACGGCATACGAATTCTGCCGCGCCCTGGAAATGGGCAAGGTTGGGTTTTTCCAGGCGGGAGAATTCAGGACGGTCGAAACCGAGCCGGTCGTGGGAGAAAACTACTCAAGCTGGCGGGCAGGCTTTCTCGATCTCGCCGATACGCCTTTTGAAACATGGGAAGCATGGCGGCCCAGGCGGCACACCCTGCTGGTACTCGAAAAACTCGCATGGACATATAGCGCATGTATCGACGATAAAAATGAAAATGACGAAGCCCAGCCCAGCCGCTATGACGTTGCCGAAATCATCAAACTGCTTTCCCGCAGGGCGGTAAAAGGCGATTTCGGTTCATGTCGCGTGCGTTTCCTGTTATTGGAGCGCGAATACCGGGAAGCGGATGGAGAAAGGCGGCCATTTGCCTGGTATCAGGATTTGCCCGTGTATTTGTCGCTACGTCATGCGGAAGAGCCGAAAGCCCTGCCGCCCGTGCCGCCGGAGGGGCTCTTCAGCATTGCCTGGGACATGCAGGAAAGCGTCAGGCAGGAAAACCCGGAAGCCCGCTACATCGTGCCGCGGGATTTCCTGGCGAAGCTGCGGGCGATCGACGCGGCGCAACGCCCCCTGTTCGCCATGCTGCTGGCTGCCTATGCCGCCGAGGACAACAGCCTGGAAATAACGCGGTGGCAGACGCTGGACTACGCCCTGTGGCGCGAATACGAACGGGTGCTGCAACCGTCGGAAATGGAAAACGTCCCGCAGGCGATGCGGGCCCTGGTGGTGTCTACGCTGACCAACGGCAGCGTCGGCACTTGCAGGCTCGATGATGTGCACGCGTTGTGGTACTCCGGCCTGGGCGCCGCGATCGAAGGCGAGGACAACATGTTCCGCCCTTATCCGGTCGAACCCGATCTGCTGGGCGAATACCTCGTCCTGGACGGCATCGGGCAGGACGACATTCTCGGCGCGACATCCATCGGCGACGAGGACATGCAATCCCTGATCCTCAAGGCATGGGAAGTCTGCCCTTCCGAGGTGGCGAACTTTTTCGTGCGTTGCGGGCAGGACTTCGCC
>JAIRNL010000052.1 GCA_031258035.1 Azoarcus sp.
CCGTGAGCGGATTCGGCTTGTCCGCATTCAACCCGTATTTGCCAATGGCTTCCGCAACCCTTTCGCGGGGGAAGGCGCCTTCGTCGGCGAGCGCCTTCAGCGCCGCGACTGTCACCCAATGGCGGTCGACCTCGAAAAACGCCCTCAGCGCCGCGCGCGTATCGGAGCGTCCGAAACCGTCCGTGCCCAACGTCACGTAGCGGCGCTGGATGAAGGGCCGGATTTGCTCGGCATAAAGGCGCACGTAATCGGTCGCGGCTATCACCGGGCCTTCGGCGCTTCCCAGGCATTTTTCGACGTGCGAAACCTTGGGCGTCTCCAGCGGATGCAGCAGATTCCATCGCGCAATATCCTGTCCTTCGCGGGTCAGCACATTGAAACCGGGGCAGCCCCAGAGGTCGGCCTCCACGCCCCAGTCGGCCTTCAGCAGTCCGGCGGCGGCAATCACCTCGCGGAAGATGCTGCCGGAACCGAGCAATTGCACGCGCGGGCCGCCGGCGCCGCCCTTCCTGAACAGATACAGTCCCTTGACAATATCGGCTTCCGCGCCCGCGGGCATCTCCGGGTGCTCGTAATTCTCGTTCATCACCGTGAGGTAATAGAACACGTCTTCCTGTTCCTCGTGCATGCGGCGCAAGCCGTCCCGCACGATGACCGCGATTTCATACTGGAAGGTCGGATCGTAGCTCACACAATTGGGGATCAGATTGGCAAGTACGAGGCTGTGGCCGTCCTCATGCTGCAAGCCTTCGCCGTTCAGGGTCGTGCGCCCCGCCGTGCCGCCGACCAGGAAACCGCGCGAACGCTGGTCGCCCGCCGCCCACACGAGATCCATCGTGCGCTGGATGCCGAACATGGAATAGCAGACATAAAAAGGAACCATCTGCACGCCGTGCACCGAATACGCCGTGGCGGCGGCGATCCAGTCGCTCATCGCCCCCGCCTCGTTGATGCCTTCCTGCAAGACCTGGCCGGTTTTGGATTCTTTGTAGAACATCAACTGGTCGTGGTCTTCCGGCACGTATTTCTGGCCTTCCTGGTTCCAGATGCCGTACTGGCGGAACATCCCTTCCATCCCGAAAGTACGCGACTCGTCCGGCACGATGGGCACGACATGCCTGCCGATCGCCTTGTCCCGCAGCAACATGTTCATGATGCGCACCAGCGCCATCGTGGTGGAAAGCTCGCGCCCCTGGCCAGAAGCCTTCAACAGCGCATCGAACGCGGAAAGCGGCGGCACGGGCAGCGGCGCGGCCTTCCTGCGCCGTTGTGGCAAATAACCGCCCAGGCTGGCGCGGCATTTCTGCATGTAACGGTATTCCGCCGAATCTTCTGGAAAAGTGAGATACGGCAATTTTTCCAGATCCGCATCGGAAACCGGCAGATGAAAACGGTCGCGGAAACGGGCAATGGCATCCCGATCCATTTTCTTTTGCTGGTGCGAGATATTCATCGCCTCGCCCGCCGCGCCCATGCCGAAACCCTTGATGGTTTTGGCCAATATCACGGTGGGTTGTTCCCGGTGGTTGACGGCGGCGGTATAGGCGGAAAAAACCTTGAAAATATCGTGCCCGCCGCGATTCAGTTGCCAGATGTCGTCATCCGTCCAGTCGGCGACGAGCTCCTTCAACTCGGGCGTATTGAAAAAATGCTCGCGCACATAAGCGCCGTTTTTTGCCTTGAACGTCTGGTATTCGCCATCGCAGGCTTCCATCATGCGTTTTTTGAGGATGCCTTTCTTGTCGCGCAAAAGCAGCGCATCCCAGTGCGTGCCCCAGATCACCTTGATGACGTTCCAGCCAGCCCCCCGGAAGAGCGCCTCCAGCTCCTGGATGATCTTGCCGTTGCCGCGCACCGGCCCATCGAGCCGTTGCAGATTGCAATTGATGACGAAAATCAGATTGTCCAGCCGTTCCCGACCCGCCATGTCGATCGCGCCCAGTGCCTCCACCTCGTCCGTTTCGCCGTCGCCGAGGAAGGCCCACACCTTGCGCTTTTGCGCGTCGGCGGCGTCGATCAGGTCGCGGCTGGCCAGGTATTTCATGAAGCGGGCCTGGTAAATCGCCTGGAGCGGCCCCAGTCCCATGGATACGGTGGGGAATTGCCAGAAATCCGGCATCAGCCACGGGTGCGGATAAGAAGAAATCCCCTTGCCGCCCGTTTCCTGCCGGAAATTATCCAGTTGCTCTTCGGTGAGCCGTCCGAGCAGAAAAGCGCGGGCATAGATACCGGGGATCGAATGTCCCTGGAAGAAAACCAGGTCGCCGCCCGATTTTTCAGATGGCGCCTTCCAGAAATGCGCGAAACCCACATCATAGAGCGCGGCGGCGGAAGCGAACGAGGCGATGTGACCGCCGACGTTGGTATGTTGATTGGCGCGCACCACCATCGCCATGGCGTTCCAGCGGATATGGGAATGGATCCGGATTTCCATGTCCGGGTCGCCGGGGTAGCGCGGCTGCTGGTCGGGCGGGATGGTATTGATGTACTCCGTCGTGGCGCTATAGGGAATCTCCGCGCCTTCCTCGCGCGCCGTGGCGATCAGCGATTCGATCAGATAGTGGGCGCGGTCGGCGCCCTCCCGCGCGATCACGGCTTCGAGCGCATCCACCCACTCCTGGGTTTCCTGCGGGTCTTTATCGGTCAGGTGCGGGATGACGGGCCGTTGCGCCATGATGTTGTCTCCTGTTCGGTGTGCCCCGCCTGTCGCCTGGACCGGGGCGGGTTGCCTGCTTCGTGGGCGGGCGATGGAAATATGAAAGATTTTGCCATTCATCGGCGCGGAGAGTGGATTTTACGCGCGCGGGTCTTAACCAGTACGGGTTCTCAGACGGGCGCGCCCGCGCGGGCATCGTCGATGAGCCGCAACGACAGATCAAGCGCCCTCACGTCCTTGGTCAGGCCACCGATGGAAATGCGGTCGACGCCCGTGGCGGCGATGGCGCGCACGTTCTCCAGGCCGATTCCCCCCGAAGCCTCGAGTATGGCGCGCCCCCCGGTGATGCGCGCGGCCTCGCGCATGTCGTCGAGAGACATGTTGTCGAGCAAGATCATGCAGGCGCCGCCCGCGAGCGCCTCTTGCAGCTCGCCGAGGTTCTCGACTTCGATTTCGACGAAGACGCCGCGCGGCGCCAGCCCCCGCGCCGTCTCGATCGCCTGCCGGATACCGCCGGCGGCGATGATGTGGTTTTCCTTGATGAGAATGCCATCGTGGAGGCCGCTGCGGTGATTGAGTCCGCCGCCGACCGTGACCGCGTATTTCTGCGCCAGCCGCAAGCCAGGCAAGGTCTTGCGCGTATCGACGATCCTGGCGCCAAAACCAGTGATCTCGTCCACATAACGGCGGGTGGCGGTGGCGGTGGCCGAGAGCAGTTGCAGGAAGTTGAGCGCGGTGCGTTCGGCGGTGAGCAGCGCGCGCGCCGGGGCGGCGATGTCGCACAAGGTCTGGTTGGGCGCGACGGCGTCGCCATCCCGCACCAGCCAGTGCACCACCGCTTCCGGCGAGAGCGCGGCGAAAGCGGCGTCGAACCAGGCCGTGCCGCAGATGATGGCCGCTTCGCGGGCGATAGTCACGGCGCGGGCCTGGGCGTCGGCGGGGATGAGCAGGGCGGTGAGGTCGCCACTCCCGACATCCTCGGCCAGCGCGGCGGCCACGTTGCGTCCGATTTCGATACGGAGTCGATCATTGAGCATGAAGTCTACCCGGGCGCGAAAGGCGCGCCCAAACGTTGCGGATTCTAACAGCCTGCCGGACGGATTCCGTTCGGGTGGATCGCAGGGCAGGCCATGCCGATTTCCTTGGCTTCGCCGGGACGCGTCCGACAGGCGGCTAGCGCCGTGTCGCGGTTTGGCGCGATTGTTCCCACATCCCCGCCAGCAGGAAGCGCCGCAGCCGGTCGCCGGCCATGGCCCGGAAGCGCGGGCTATGCAGGCAGAGGCTGCCCGCGAAGCCGGTGAGGCAACCCAGCACGGTATCGAGGAACCTGGCTTCTATCAGGGGCGCGACAGCGTTGGGGTCGAGGGTGGCGGCATCGGCAAGGAGGATGGTCATCGGCGTGATGAAGATGGCCGCGAAGCCGTAATGACGCACCACGGTCGTCTCGACGATGAGCGACAAGGCCATCATGGTGAAAGAAATGCTCCAGCTGTTGAACGGGAGCGAGAGCAACCCCCATGCCACCAGAAGGCCGATGCCCGTGCCGAGCAGGCGGTGGAACTGTTTGATCCAGATGGCGCGCAGGCCCGTTCCCTGGATGATGACGAGGCAACTGACCGGCACCCAGTACGCCTTTTCGAGTTGGAAAAGGTAGGCGAGGAAAAGGGCGATGCCGACGCAGCAGCCGATGACGATCGAATCGAACACCACGAAATCGAACGTGGCCGGCGGCAAGGGTTCGATGGGTTTGGCGGGCCGGCGGCGCAGCATGACGAAGCTGTAGACGAAAGCGATCATGCAAGCCAGCAGGCTGCCGAGGGTCATGAGTCCGACTTTCAGGGGAATTTCCAGGATTTCGCTTGGGGAATAGGCGCCGATGGCCGCCGCCATGATGAAAAAGGCGCTGCCCGGCGAAGCCAGCCGGTAAAAGCGGCAGAGCATCGTCACCACGATGGCGATGAAAGTCATGGAAAGCACGACCGTGACCGGCAGGAAATGGCTGATGATGCCCAGCGCGTAGCAAGCCGACATGGCGAAGGCGCAGGCGATGAGCGAAATCATCCGGTGATGCAGGGGCGTCTCGGGGGTGTAAAGAAATACCAGCCCGCCGAGCGAGGAAATCAGGCCGTAATCCATGTGCCCGAAATGCGCGCCGACCAGGAGCGGTAATCCGACCGACAGGGCGGCGGCGACCGGCATTTGCCACGGACGGTCGCTGGGGGTGATGGCGATCAAATGCCGCCATTCGCGGCGCAGGAGGGTGAGGAATGCGTTCATGTGAAAGGGAAACTCTGGTTTATTCCGGGCA
>JAIRNL010000136.1 GCA_031258035.1 Azoarcus sp.
CGACCATGTGGTTCTGGGTGGCGCCGACCATACCGACCTCAGCGGCACGCTGGGGGCCGACGTCTTCCAGTGGAATCTGGCTGATGTCAAGGGCGATGCGCCGATCACCAACACCGTTACCAACTTCAACGCCGATGAAGGCGACAGGCTCGACCTGCGCGACCTGCTCGCGGACGATGCGGACGATCTCCACTTCGACACCGCGCACCTGGACGTGACCGCCACTGGTGGCAATACGACGATCACGGTTTCGCCTGTCGATGCAAACGCGCCGGATCTGAACGTCATCATCGAGGGCGTGGATCTGACCGGCGGCAACACCGGGCAGGCCGCGATCGACCACATGATCAACAACGGGACCCTGGTCGACGACAAATAATCCGTACTGCACGAGCAGTACGACTCAGGCCCGTGCCTTCTCCGGCACGGGCCGTTTTTTGTCGATTTGTCAGGGAAGCGCCCGCTTCTGCCTCAGCGCGACTCCAGCACCAGCCTGGCATTGGCCGGTTGCGGCGGGCGGGCGTTGCTTGGGTGCAAGCGGCTGAAAATGCCGAACTGCTCATCCGAGAGCGTTGCCGCTTCCTTCATCACCACCCACAGCACGCCTTCGGTGCAGGGCGGCGCGGTGAGCGAGCCCATGTACAGGAAATGCCCCGGACTTGCCGGCAGGAAAGCGGCGAGGTCGATAGTGGTTTCGGGCGTGTAGCTGCCGCCTTTTTCCAGCGGCAGATTGTTGAGCAAGGCTTGCAGCAAGGCATTGGGCGTATCGCCGCGCGTCAGCTGCACGGACAGCACCGCGATCCGCCCTTCGCCGTCGCGGTGGAAAAATTGCGCCTCCATGTCGGCGTTCTTGCCGCCGATGCGCGTCTCGCCGGGACGGTGCAGGACGAAACCTTCCAGCGCATAGCGTTGCCCGCGCACTTCCATGCCCATGCTGTCATGGACAGTGACCCGCAGTTGCTGCCCGGTGTAAGTGAGGCGAAAGCGCGACGGACGATAGTCGAATCGCACCGGCTGGAGGTCGACCGCGATCGGCGCGCTGCCGGCAAAATCGATTGGCGACTGGCTTGTGCCTTCAGCGCACAGTTTCCACTCCGGACGCAATTTCCCCCAGAACGCCGGCCCGCCAGCGCCGTAATAGCTCCAGTCCTCGCCGCCGACCACCGGGCGAGGGGGCAGGCGGCCCGCTGCCGTGTGCCGCACCGGGTCGGGGGCGGAAAAGACGACGGGCTCCGGTGGCGTGCCGGTGCTTGCCGTGCCGGCGCGGCTTGCCCGCGTCGCGGCGGGAAAGCTCGACACGGCAGGCGCCGTCGCCGGGACGAGTGCCCTGCTGGATGGCCGCGGCATCGGCGCGGCTGCCGGGGTGGGTTCAAAACGGGCAGGCGCGGGCGCGGGCGGCAGCACCGGTTTCTCGGGCGCGTCGGCCACGGCGGACTTCTCCGGGGGGGCGTTCACGGTTGCGGCGGCAACGGAGGGCGGGACAACCGGCGCGCGATCCGCTGGTTTTATCTCCGTATTGTCGGTGGGATTGGCTGGGAGAATGAGCCGATTGCCGCCGGAGGTCGCCGCCTTGGATGCGGCGTTGGCTGATTTCGCGGCCCGGTCGGCAGCGGAGACGAGCTTGTCGAGCCTTCTCGCTGTGCCCGCCCTGTTGTTCTTCGCGGCGGGGGCATCCGGCGCGCCCAGGCCGCAGATCTTGCGCAAGACGCGCTCATCGACCGAATTGCGCCGCACCAGCAGCGGCGCCTGGTCCTGGAGAGCTTCTTCCCGCAGCACATTATCGTCGCCGTCGAGATAAACCCGCTTGATGGTCGAAAAACTGCGGTTGAGGCAATCGTAACGGTTGAGCGCCTTGATCGTGCGATACCCCATCTTCGTTGCCTCGGCAACGCCCAATACCATTCGTCCCCATGACACCTTGGTGCCGTGATCGGAGTCGAAAATACTGCTGGAGTCGATCTCGACCATGCGCTCATTGTCGCCGACGACCTTTTCCCAGCCGGCAGCCTGTGTGGCCGGGGCTGCCGACAGGGCGGCAAACAGGAAAAAAACACCTGACAGAAAGCGCATCGCGGGCGGTTCGGAAAAAAGGGTCATGGAAAACTTCGGCACCGGACGGGAAAACTTTATGTCCGTCGCCCGCCCGGCCAAAACCATTTGTCCCGGGTGAAGTGGAATCGTTCATATGACGACGCCCGTCCGGTGCCGCTCCAGCGCCGCCCGCACCTTTTCTCCGAATCGTGGCCAGGCGAACCGCGCCGGGAAGCCGCGCACCCGATCCTCGGGCAAACGGTGTTCCAGCAAGGCGATGACCGCGCGCGCGAAAGCATCGCTGTCTCCTGGCGCGACCAGGCGACCACTGACGCCCTCGCCGACCGCATCGATCACGCCGCCAGTGGCATAGGCCACCGTCGCCAGGGCGTGAGCGGCGGCTTCCAGCGCGACCATGCCGAAGCCTTCCGGATCGCGGGGAAGGTCGCGGACGGGAAATACGTGGAGATCCGCGCCGGCATAGGCATCAGCCAGCATTTCGTCGTCGGAAATCCATCCCAGGAAAAGCAGATGCCCGCCAACTCCGGCGGCATGCGCGGCGGCGAGGATGCTTTCCGGGGACTGGCTCTCGGCATACAGTGCCTGCGCGGGCGCATCACCGGCGATGAGCAGGCGCGCAGTGGGGAAGCGCGCCACGATTTTCGGCAGCGCCTCGGCAACGAATTCCCGCAAACCCTTGCGCGAGGTCAGGCGTCCCACCGACAGCAGGACGGGATCGTTTCCCAGCTGATGAAGCTGCCGGAAACGCGCCCGCGCCGCGCGGTCGGGCGATGGCAGGCTCGTTCCGGGATGGACGATGTCCGTCCGATCCGTGGCGATGCCGACCGCGCGAGCCAGCCAGGCAGTGGCCCGGCTGTTGGCGATGACGGCATCAAGCCGGCGCAGGGCGGGATGCCAGAGCGCGCGGTAGACCGGATGGGGGACAGCCAGATCCAGCCCATGGACGTAGACCGCCGCGAGCGCGCCGCAGGCGCGGGCCGCCGCGAGCGCAATGGGCGCGGTCAGGCCGCTGCCGGCGAGCACGATATCCGGTTTCCAGGCCCGCGCCTCGCGCAAGGCCAGCCAGGCGGAAACGGACAGGAAGCGCCACAAGGGCCGCAAAGGCGCGTGCCGGACGACGGTGTCATTCAAGGCATACCGGCTCGCCCCTTCCGGCGCGATGATGCGAACTTCGTAATATCCGGACAGGCTCTCCGCCATGCGCAGATTCAGCCGTTCCATGCCGCCGACGAGTGGAGGAAAGTTGCGGGTGACGAGAAGGAGTTTGTCCATGCCGGGAGAGGGGGATGAGTACGTGTCCGTCTTATGGGCATATTTTGCGAATGTCCGCCGGAATCAATAGCGGCATTGTGCCGGTCGTGGGTATAGTTGCGGCACGAAATCCACGATTCTTTCCCGCATGCGCTCTCTTGTCATTTGGTTGCCAGCGCCGCGTTCTGGCAGCGGCGCGGACGTTTTTACCGCAAGGCTGGCTCATTGCCTTGAAAAGGCCGGTCACAAACCCGTGTTGCAATGGTTCGACCGGCGGCTCGAACTGTTTCCGTCGTTGCTGAAGCGGCTCAGGGTGCCGGAATCGGTCGATCTCATCCATGCCAATTCCTGGCAGGGGTTCGCTTTCAAGCGCCCCGGCGTGCCTCTGGTCGTCACGGAACACCATTCTTCCCTGCACCCGCTGCTTCGGGCGTACCATTCGCGCGCGCAGGCCATTTACCACCGCTACTGCGTCTGGCGCTGGAACCGCCTCAGTTATGAAGCCGCGGATGCCGTCGTCGCCGTCAGCCGGTTTTGCGCGGAGCCATTGCCTGCGGCAGCCGGAAACCGGCTTCGGATCATCAGCAATGGCGTCGATACGGCGCATTTCCGCCCCGGCGAAGATGGGCAGACAGCCAGCCCTCATAAACCTTTCCGCCTGCTTTTCGTCGGCAACCCGTCGCGCAGGAAAGGCGCCGATCTTCTGGCGCCATTGGC
>JAIRNL010000246.1 GCA_031258035.1 Azoarcus sp.
ATCGAATCCGGCGGGGGTTGCCATTCGGATTGTTATTTTGGTGAAGGTTACACGGGAAACCCAGATTTATTCCAGGCATAAGCTGCGCCATGGCGTGTATTTGCATACAAAGGGCGCGAAGCGCCCCTGACTGTCATTCCGCGACTACGCGCGGAATGACGTAGGTTTATTTTAAAGTGCATGTCGCAATGACAATGGCCCTGATGCGCCAGTCTCGGGGGATGGCGGTCAAAGGCCGCTGAAAAGCTCGTCGAGCCTGGCGACGGCGCCGGCGTAGTCCTCGCGCTCTTCGATGCGCTGTTGCAGGTAGGCTTCGAGGCGGGGGTGGATGGCGACGGCGGCATCGAGCAGGGGGTCGCCGCCCGGCTGGTAGGCGCCGACGGCGATCAGGTCGCGCGAACGTTGGTAGCGCGAGAAGAATTGCCTGAACTGACGCACTTTGTCGAACTGTTCGTCGCCGATCAGGCTGTGCATGGCGCGCGAGATGGATTGTTCGATGTCGATGGCCGGGTAGTGGCCTTGGTCGGCGAGGGCGCGGGTCAGTACGATGTGGCCGTCGAGGATGGCGCGGGCCGAGTCGGCGATCGGGTCTTGTTGGTCGTCGCCTTCGGCAAGCACGGTGTAGAAGGCGGTGATGGAGCCGCCGCCTTCGGGGCCGTTGCCGGCGCGCTCCACCAGCGCGGGCAGCAGGGCGAATACCGAGGGCGGGTAGCCGCGCGTCACCGGCGGCTCGCCGATGGCCAGCGCTATTTCGCGCTGCGCCATGGCGTAGCGGGTGAGGGAGTCCATCACCAGGAGTACCTGCTTGCCCTTGTCGCGGAAGTATTCGGCGATGGTCGTGGCGTAGGCCGCGCCTTGCAGGCGCATCAGGGGGCTGGTGTCGGCGGGGGCGGCGACGACGACCGAGCGAGCCAGCCCGGCTTCGCCCAGGCTTTGTTCGATGAATTCCTTGACTTCGCGGCCCCGTTCGCCGATCAGGCCGACGACGATGACGTCGGCCTCGGTGTAGCGCGCCATCATGCCGATCAGTACCGATTTGCCGACGCCGGAGCCGGCGAACAGGCCGAGCCGCTGTCCGCGCCCGATGGTGAGCAGGCCGTTGATGGCGCGGATGCCGACGTCGAGCGGCATACGGATCGGCGAGCGGTTGAGCGGGTTGGTGGGCCGCCCTTGCAGCGAGCGGGTTTCTTCGGTCTCCAGGCGGCCAAGCGCGTCGAGCGGCCGTCCGGCGCCGTCGATGACCCTGCCGAGCAGGGCTTCGCCCACCGGGAGGCGCTTGGCGCGATCGGAGGCGCGCCGGCGCGGGCCGATGTGCCGGCCCGGGACGAGTTGCGGGTAGCCGGTTTCTATTGGACGCACCAGCGCGCCGGGAGAGAGGCCGAAAACGTTGTCGGTCGGCATCATGAAGAGCTTTTCGCCGCTGAAACCCACGACTTCGGCTTCGACGAAGCCGCCGCCGGAGACCATGATCTGGCAGCCGGAGCCGAGCGGCAGCTTCAGCCCGGCGGCTTCCATGACCAGGCCGGTGGTTCTCGTGAGCAGGCCGGCGTTCTGGAACGGATAGACGGTGTCGACCAGGTGGCGGCCATCTTCCAGGAAGGTGCGCCAGAGTTTGCCGTGCCGCGGGGGCGGGGCGTTTTCGCTCATTTTTCTTCCGGCGCGGGCGGTGCCTGTCCTTCCGCCGGCTGCGTGGGCATTTTGTCGTCCGTTCCGGCCCGGGGGGCGGGCGAAGGCGCGCCCGACCAGGGCGCGTGCTGGCGTCCGAGGCTGTCGAGCACCCGGCGCCAGCGCGTTTCCATGGTGGCGTCGATTTGCGCGCCGGCGGCCTCTACCCGGCAGCCGCCGCGCGAGATGCTGTCGTCTTCGAGGACGAGGTGGCCGCCCTGGTCGAGCACCTCGGCGAGATGTTTGCGGGCGAGCGCCACGTCGTCGGGGTGCATGTGGATTTTGCCGCGGCTCTCCGGCAGGTGTTGCAGGGCGGCGCGCACGGCGCTCACGACCGCTTCCGGTTCGACCGCCAGGGTGTGCTGGAGCACTTTGCGCGCCAGTTCGATCGACAGGGACATCAGTTCTTCGGCGACTTCGGCGTCGAGCTGCGTAAATGCCTGGTCGAGTTGGGCGATCATCTCCCGCAGCCGCGCCGCTTCCGCTTCGGCGCTTGTCCTGCCTTCGCGGTAGCCGGTTTCGCGCCCTTCTTCCAGCCCGGCCTGGCGGCCATCGGCGTAGCCTGCGTCGCGGCCTTCAGCCAGACCTTCTTCGTAGCCGTCGCGGCGCGCTTCTTCGTGCATCCGCTCGATGTCCGCCGCGGTGGGCAGCTTCAGGCCGGGGGGCAGGGCCGGCGCGGCTTCCTCGTCCGGCGTTCCCGGGCGCGCGGCGGCTTCCGGCGCGGGGCGTCCCGCTTCGGCGGGCCGGGGCGGCGGGGCGTCGAACTTCGGCGGTTCCCACCGGCGGTAGGCGCCGACGGCCTGGTGGCGCGCGAAAGGCTCGGCGGTTTTCATGTGCGCTCAGGCGGAGGGTGTCGGGCGGTGTCAGACAAAGCTGTCCTCGCTGCCCTTGCCGCCCATGACGATCTGGCCTTCTTCGGCGAGACGGCGGACGATCTTGAGGATTTCCTTCTGCTCGGCTTCGACTTCGGACAGACGCACCGGGCCTTTGGCTTCGAGGTCTTCGCGCATCATCTCGGCGGCGCGGCTGGACATGTTCTTGAAAATCTTCTCGCGCAGCTCGGGCGGGGAACCCTTGAGGGCGATGATGAGCGAATCGGACTGGATTTCGCGCAGGATGGCCTGGATGCCGCGGTCGTCGATATCGAGCAGGTTCTCGAACACGAACATTTCGTCGAGGATTTTCTGGGCCAGCTCCGGGTCGTATTCGCGCACGTTGTCGAGGATGGCCGTTTCGGCGGCGGAACCCACGAAGTTGAGGATTTCGGCGGCATGGCGCACGCCGCCCATCGCCGCTTTCTTGGCGGTGGCGGCCCCGGAGAGCATCTTGGTCAGGGATTCGTTGAGTTCTTTCAGCGCCTGGGGCTGCACGCCGTCGAGCGTGGCGATCCGGAGCACGACGTCGTTGCGCAGGCGGTCGGAGAAATGTTTGAGGATTTCTCCCGCCTGGTCGTAGCCGAGGTGTACGAGGATCGTGGCGATGATCTGCGGGTGTTCGTTCTTGATGAGATCGGCGGCGGTGCCCGGATCGAGCCATTTCAGGTTTTCGATGCCGGCGGTGTCGGAGCCTTGCAGGACGCGGGCGATGAGGTTGGCGGCGCGCTCGTCGCCCAGCGCCTTGGTCAGCATCTCGCGGATTTGTTCCTGGTCGGCGCGGATGGCCGAACCCTTGCTGAAATGGACGTCCAGTTCAGCCAGGATGGGTTCGACCTTGCTGCGTTCCTGCGCCGGCATGCTCGCCATTTTCATGCCGATTTTCTGGACTTCGCGCGGCCCCAGGTGCTTGAGCACTTCGGCGGCTTCGTCGGGGCCGAGCGCGGCCAGGAGGAGGGCGGCCTTGTCGAGTCCTTCTTCGGGGGTGGCGCTGCTCATTTGTGGCCTCCTTCCTCGGTCGCGCCCATCCATTGCTTGATGAGATCGGCGACGCTCTTGGGATCTTCGTGCGCCATCTCGCGCGCGCGCGCCAGCCGCGCTTCGTAGCTCTCGGCGCGGGCGGCGGGGGAGAGTTCGACTTCGACGCCTTCTTCGTCCTCGTCTTCCGCGGCCGTCGGCTCTTCCCGTGGCGGCGGCGGCGCCACCGTGCGCAGCAGCGGTCGGATGATGGCGAAATAGGCGAAGAGGATGGCGACGAGCACCAGCAGATATTTGCCGCCTTCCTTGCCCATCTCGATCATTTCCGGATCTTTCCACAGGGGCGGGGGCGGGGGCGCGCCGGTCGGTTCGGCGAACGGGCTGCCGGTGACATTGATGGTGTCGCCGCGCGTGGCGTTGTAGCCAACGGCCTCGCGCACGAGGTTGGTGATGCGGGTGATTTCCTCTTCGCTGATCGGCAGGGTTTGCGGCTCGCCCGTGGGCAGCTGCACGGAGCGGTGGTTGACCACGACCGCCACCGACAGGCGCTTGATCTGGCCGAGCGCCTGCCTGACGTGCTGGATGGTGCGATCCAGTTCGTAATTGAGCACCGCTGTCCGGGCGCTGGATTGCGGCGGCTGGTTGCCCGCGCCGGTCTGCGGCGGCACGGGCGGCGCGGTGATCGGCGCGGTGGCCGGCACGGGCGGCTGGTTGGTGAGCGCGCCGGGCACACCTTGCGGGCCCTGGTCGCGGTTTTGCTGCTCGGTGGTCTGCTGGCTGCGGATCGCCTGCTCCGGGGCGGGGTTGGGGCGGTAGGTTTCCGCCGTCTGCTCGACCTGGTTGAAGTCGATGTCGGCGGCGACCTGGGCGCGGAAATTCCCTTTGCCGAGCATCGGGGTGAGGATGTTCTCGATGCGGCGGTTGAGGCCGGATTCGACCTCCTCGACGTAGCGCAACTGGGTGGGATCCAGCCCGGCGCGGCGCAGGGGGTCTTCGCGCGTGAGCAATTCGCCGTTCTGGTCGACGACCGTCACGCCCGCATCGCTCATCTTGGGCACCGAGGACGCCACCAGATGCACGATGCCGGCCACCTGATTGGCATCGAGCGCCCTGCCGGGACGCATCTGCACCATGACCGAGGCGGTCGGCTTCTGGTCGTCGCGCAGGAAGGCGGTCTGCTTGGGCATTGCCAGATGCACGCGCGCGCCGATCACCGCGGAAATCGACTGGATCGTGCGCGCCAGTTCGCCTTCGAGGGCGCGCTGGTACGTCACCTGTTCGTTGAATTGCGAGATGCCCAGTTTCTGGGTATCCATGATCTCGAAACCGACCAGTCCGCCCTTGGGCAAACCGGCGGCGGCAAGGCGCAGGCGGGTTTCGTGGACGAGGGGGGCGGGCACGAGGATGGCGCGGCCATCGCCGGAAATGCTGTAGGGGACGTTCTGCTGTTGCAGGGCGGCGATGATTTCGCCGCCGTCGTGTTCGTCGAAATTGCTGAACAATACCGCCTGGGTGGGCGCGCCCTGCCAGAGCAGCGCGCCGGCGATGAGCGCGATGGCAAGCGCCAGCGCGGCGGCGGCGGCGATCTTTTGCTGCTGGTTGAGCGCCCTGATGTTGGTGGCCGCCTGTTGCAGCCGCCAGCGCAGGGAGCCGGCTGGCGGCGGCGCGGCGATTTCGCCGGCGGTGTTTTCGGCGGT
>JAIRNL010000040.1 GCA_031258035.1 Azoarcus sp.
TGCCTGCCGATTGGCTTACAATGCACTCACCCATAGATGACCATGCCATGTCCCGTACCCGTCCGCCTTTCGAGTCCAAATTCTGCTCCCCGCGCGAGTTCGCCGCGCGCGTCGCCCGGCTGCCCCGCCCATTGGTGTTCACCAACGGCTGTTTCGACATCCTCCATCGCGGCCATGTCACTTACCTCGCGCGCGCGCGCGCCCTGGGCGCCGCATTGGTGGTGGCGGTCAACAGCGATGACTCGGTGCGCCGGCTTGGTAAAAGCGCCGACCGCCCCCTGAACCCGCTCGAAGACCGCCTCGCGGTCATTGCGGCGCTGGAGAGCGTCGACCTCGTCACCTGGTTCGGGGAAGACACGCCGCTCTCCCGCATCGTCGATGCCCGGCCCGACGTGCTGGTCAAAGGCGGCGACTGGCCGGTGGATGCCATCGTCGGCGCGCCCGAAGTGCGCGCCTGGGGCGGCAGCGTGCATTCGATCCCGTTCGAGGTCGAACGCTCCACCTCCGCGCTCGTCGAGCGCATCCGCGCCGCGAATGGCCCCCGCGCATGAACCGCGGCGCCCGCGACCTCCTGGCTCACGTTTTCGGCTACGACGCCTTTCGCGGCGAGCAACAGACGATCATCGAGCACGTCGTCGGCGGCGGCGACGCCCTCGTGCTGATGCCCACCGGCGGCGGCAAATCGCTGTGCTACCAGATTCCGGCCTTGATGCGGCCGGGCACGGCCATCGTGGTCTCGCCGCTCATCGCGCTGATGCACGACCAGGTGAGCGCGCTCAAGGAAGCGGGCGTGGCGGCGGATTACCTCAATTCCAGCCTCGACCTGGACGCCGCGCGCGCCACCGAGCGCGCGCTCCACGAAGGTCGGCTCGACCTGCTCTACGTCGCCCCCGAGCGCCTGATGACGCCACGGTTTCTCGACCGGCTCGATCACCTGCGCGACACCGGGAAACTCGCCCTGTTCGCCATCGACGAAGCGCATTGCGTCTCGCAATGGGGGCACGATTTCCGCCCCGAATACCTGCAACTGTCGATCCTGCCCGAACGCTATCCGGCAATCCCGCGCATCGCGCTCACCGCCACGGCCGACCGCCAGACCCGCGATGAAATCGTGCAACGCCTGCATCTGGGCACGGCGCGGCGCTTCATCTCCAGCTTCGACCGCCCCAATATCCGCTACACCATCGTGGAGAAAAACGACCCGCGTCGTCAGTTGCTTCATTTCATCCGCGACGAAATCCACCCCTTGTCCTCGCGCGCGGCGGGCATCGTCTATTGCCTCTCGCGGCGCAAGGTCGAAGAAACCGCCGCATGGCTGCAAGAGCAGGGCATCGCCGCCCTGCCCTATCACGCCGGACTGCCCGGCGACATCCGCGCCGCGCACCAGAACCGCTTCCTGCGCGAAGACGGCCTCGTGATGGTGGCGACGATCGCTTTCGGGATGGGCATCGACAAGCCAGATGTGCGTTTCGTCGCCCACCTCGACCTGCCGCGCTCGATCGAAGGCTATTACCAGGAAACGGGCCGCGCCGGCCGCGACGGCCTGCCGGCGCGGGCCTGGATGACATGGAGCGCGCAGGACGTGGTCAGCCAGCGACGCATGATCGACGCGGGCGACGGCATGGACGACCACGATTACGAAACTTACCGCAGGCTCGCCCGTAACAGGCTGGATGCCCTGGTCGGCCTGGCCGAAACCACCGCCTGTCGCCGCCAGCACCTGCTCGCCTATTTCGGCGAGGAAGCCGCCCCCTGCGGCAACTGCGACAACTGCCTCGCCCCGCCCCAGACCTGGAACGCCACCGAGGCCGCGCGCAAGGCCCTGTCCTGCGTTTATCGCACCGGCCAGCGTTTCGGGGCCGGGCATCTGATCAATGTGTTGCGCGGCGAACTCACCGACAAGGTGCGGGATCGCGGCCACGAGCGTCTTTCCACTTTCGGCATCGGCAGCGATCTCGACGAAAAACGCTGGCGCATGGTGTTCCGCCAACTCATCGCGCATGAGTTCGTCAGCGTCGACCATGAGCGTTACAACGCGCTGGCGCTCACCGAGGCCGCCCGCCCCCTGTTGCGCGGCGAAGCCGATCTCCTGATCCGGCTGCCACCCGAGCAGGTCCGTAAATCCAGAACCCGCCACAAGACAACGGCCTCCGGCATCCCCGGCGGCGTGCCGACCGCCCTATTCGACCGCTTGCGCGCCTGGCGCGCCAGCACCGCGCAAACGCGCAATGTGCCGGCCTATGTTATCCTCCATGACGCCACCCTGCGCGACATCGCCATCGTCCGGCCAGGCACGCCCGACGACCTGCGCCAGATCTCGGGTATCGGCGACCACAAGCTCGAAGCCTACGGCAAGGAAATACTGGAAATCGTGGCGGCGGACGGATAGCGGGCGATGGCCTACCCCATGAATTCCGCCAGCCAGACACTGAAAGGCTGGGGATTCCCGATCTGCCGGTAGGCGTTTTCCATGTTTTTCTTGAACAGCTTCGTCCGTGGGTTGTTCTCGCCGAACCGGCTCTGGTATATCCGGTAGGCATTGAGGTATTCGGACAATGCCCGGCTGTAATCCTTCTGGCGGTAATACGCCATGGCGACGTTGTTATAGGCCGTGACCGTGGCGGGATGATCCGCGCCCAGCACTTTTTCGTTGATCGCCAAGGCTTTCCGGGCCCATTCCACCGCTTTTGCGTGGTCACGTTGCCTGGAGTATACCCAGGCGATGTTGGTGTAGGTCGCGGCTGTATCGGGATGATCCTCGCCCACCGATTTCACGAGGATCGCCACCGCCTGCCGCAGGTAATCCAGCGCCTTCCTGTTGTTACCCTGCTTGGCATATACCACGGCAAGGTTGTTGTACGTCGTGGCCGCGCCGGGATTCTGCCCGCCCGCGGTCTTCTGGTTGGCCGACAAGGCTTTTTCGTACCATGAAATGGCCTTGCCGTAGTTACCCTGGCTGTCATGCACCTCGGCGATCCCGTTGTAGGTCGCCACCGTGGTGGGATGCTGCCTGCCCAGTATTTTTTCCTCGATCGCCAGCGCCTTCTCGTAAGAAGCCAGCGCGTTGCCGTGATCGCCCTGCTTGAAATACGCCACACCCGCATTGTGGTAAGCCAGGGCCATTTCGGGGTTCGTCCCGCCGAGATTCTCCTCCCGAACCGCCAGGGCCTTGTTGCGCCATTCCCGCGCCTGGTTGTATTCGCCCATGTGCTCGTGCACCGTGGCAATGCCATCGTAGGTCATGAGCGTCTTGGGATGCCTGGCGCCCAGATCCTTTTCACGAATGGCCAGGGTCTTGGCATACCACTCCAGCGCCTTGCCGTACTTGCCCTGGCGATCGTACAGGGCAGCGATATCGTTACAGGTTTGCGCCATGTCGGCATCCCTGGTCTTTTCACGAATCGCCAGCGCCTTCCAATGCCAGGCCAGAGCCTTTTCATACGCGCCCTGCCCACTCAGCGCGGAGCCGAGGTTGTTGTAAATCGCGGCGACATCGACATCCTTCTCGCCACTGAGCTTTCCGGCGATATCGGCGGCCTGCGAAAAAGCCTCGCGCGCCCGGTCATATCGCCCCATATTCATATAGACAACACCAAGCTCATTTTTATAAACGGCAATACATCTATGTTGCGGCCCATGGATCCTGGTCAGTTCCGAAAGCACATTCTGGTACCGTCTCAGCGCAAAGGCATAGCTTCCCCGTTCGGTATCCTTCTTCGCATTGCGCGTTTCCTCGGCAAGCTGCGCGACTTTTCCGTTCTCCGCCTCGCTCCTGGCTTCAAGGCAGCCCGTCATGGTGACGCCGCTGGCGCGGGCAGGCTGTTGTCCGCCAACAAGGAAAAGGCCCGCCAGGAACAGGCCCACCGCGAGCAAACGCGGAACATTTCTGGCGATGAGCATGTCGTCCCCTTCCATGAAATTGCCGGGCCCATGAAAAACGGGATGATTCTAGCTTATTTCACGTTGCGGCGTCCCGCTCTCGATCAATTCTATTTTGTACCCGTCCGGATCTTCGACGAACGCGATGACCGTGCTGCCATGTTTCATCGGCCCCGCCTCGCGCACAACCTTGCCGCCGCGGGCACGGATTTCGTCACAGGCTTTCCTGGCGTCCTCGACTTCGAGCGCGACATGGCCATAGGCCGTGCCCAATTCGTAATGGTCTACGCCCCAGTTGCAGGTGAGTTCGAGCACGCTCCCGTCGTCCTCGTCCTGGTAGCCGACGAAAGCGAGGGTGAATTTACCATCGGGGTAATCCTGCCGCCGCAGCAGGCGCATGCCGAGCACATCGGTATAGAAGGCAAGCGCGCGATCGAGATCGCCGACGCGCAACATGGTGTGGAGCATTCTCACGGGGCGTTCCTCATGATGGCGATGAAGTTGCGGTATCCCGGGCCGATACGCCGGGTTCGGGGGTTGGGATGCTCGCGCCGCGTTCGCGGCGCAGGGTTTCGAGCAGGAAATGCACGAAGGCGAGACCGGAGAGCGCCGGGGCGACGATGTTCAGCACCGGCACGTAGGCAAGCAGCGCAGTACCGCCGCCGAGCAATAGCAGCGGGGGGCGCAGTTCCTGGCGCAGGCGGGTGAGTTCGTCGCGGTCGGCGTGGCGCATCAGGGCGTCGTAGCTGAAGATGCGCTGGTTGAGCCACCCGGTGGCGAGCAGCGGCGCAACCAGCGCCACGCCGGGAACCAGCCAGAGCGGCAGCGAGACGATGATGATGATCGAGAACCACAGGAGCGCCACGAGGGTGTTGACGATGCTGCCCATATTGGTGCCGCCGCGGCGCTGTTCAAGATCGGCGTAATCGCGCTGCGCGACGCGATCGAGCATCATCGGCAAGGCCACCAGCGCGACGAGCGCCGCCGAGGTCACATAAAAGAGCGGCACAAAGGAAAACGCCACCGCGATCTTGACCAGAAGGAGCACGATGCCCGCCATCAGCGCCGAGGCGCTGACCTGCTCGCCGATGCCCCATCCCAGCCCTTCGATCCATTGCACGATAGTGCCGACCAGCGCCGACCACGACAATACCGCCACGATCATCCACAGCAATGCGGAAACGATGCCCGGCCAGATCAGATGACCGAAAACATCGAGCCGCAACAGGCTGCGCAGCGAGCGGCCGAGCGCAATGAAAATGCCTCGCATCGATCTCGCCCTCAGCGCACGCCGGGAATGCCGGACATCATGCCTTTCATGGTGCGCATCATCTTGCCGACGCCTCCCTTGGCAAACTGCTTCATGACTTTCTGCGCCTGCTCGAACTGATTGAGCAGGCGGTTGACTTCCTGCACCGACACGCCCGCGCCGGCGGCGACGCGGCGTTTGCGGTTGGCCTTGAGAAGTTCGGGGCGGACGCGCTCCAGCGGCGTCATGGAATTGATGATGCCTTCGATGCGCGCGATGGCTTTTTCTTCGACGCCGCCATGCAACTGACCGGCGGCCTGGGCGAATTGCGCCGGCAGTTTGTCGAGCAGGGAGGCAATACCGCCCATCTTGCGCATCTGCCCGATCTGCGCCTTGAAGTCGTTCAAGTCGAACTTTTTGCCACTCTTGAGCTTTTGCGCGAATTGAACCGCCTTTTCCTCATCGACGCGGCGGCGCGCGTCTTCCACCAGGCCAAGGATATCGCCCATGCCGAGGATGCGGCTCGCCATGCGGTCGGGATGGAACGGTTCCAGCCCGGAGAGCTTTTCGCCGACGCCGGCGAATTTCAGCGGCTTGCCGGTGATGTGGCGCACCGACAGCGCCGCGCCGCCGCGGGCGTCGCCGTCGAGTTTCGTGAGCACCACGCCGGTGAGCGGCAGCGCCTCATTGAAAGCGCGCGCGGTATTGACCGCATCCTGGCCGAGCATGGCATCGACGACGAACAGGGTCTCGACCGGATTCAGCGCCGCGTGCAGGGCGCGGATTTCATCCATCATCGCCGCGTCGATCGCCAGCCGGCCGGCCGTGTCGACGAGCAGGACTTCGTGATGGTGCTTGCGCGCGAAATCGAGCGCGGCGAGCGCGATATCGACCGGGCGCTGGCCAGCGTCCGAGGGGAAAAAATCGGCCCCGGCCTGCGCCGCCACGGTCTTCAACTGCTCGATGGCCGCCGGGCGGTAAACGTCGACGGAAACCGCCAGCACCTTTTTTTTCTGGTCTTCGCGCAGCAGGCGGGCGAGCTTGCCGGTGGTGGTGGTCTTGCCCGCGCCCTGCAAACCCGCCATCAGCACCACCGCCGGGGGCTGGGCGGCAAGATTCAGCCCCTGGTGGGCGCCTCCCATCAGGGTACACAGTTCGTCATGCACGACGCCGACGAGCGCCTGTCCGGGCGTCAGCGAGCCGATGACTTCCTGGCCGAGCGCCTTTTCCTTCACCCTGGCGATGAATTCCTTGACCACGGGCAAGGCGACGTCGGCTTCGAGCAGCGCCATGCGCACTTCGCGCATCGCTTCCTGGATATTGTCCTCGGTGAGACGGGCCTGGCCACGCAGGGTCTTGACGACTTTCGAGAGGCGTTGAGTGAGATTGTCGAGCATATGAGAGATTCCGGGTCCGCCGTCGGGCGGATATGCGGGCTGAGGGATTAGGGTAAACTGACGCGCTTATGTGGCCGATTCTACTTCATCTCCTGCCTGCCGCACTTTATGCGAGTGTCGGACTCTATTGCTGGCGCGTCCGACTCGCCGGGCCGGCCCCGGGCGCGCAGCCTCCCGGCCTGATGCGCTTCGAGCGCGCGCTGCTCGTTTTCGCCCTGTGCGCGCACGGCGCCGCCCTGCACACGGCGATCTTCCCCGGCGGCGAAATGCGCTTCGGTTTCAGCGTCGCGCTTTCGCTCACGGTATGGCTGGCGATCTGCTTCTACTGGGTGGAAACGCTCTACACCCGACTCGACGGCCTGCGCGCCATCGTGCTGCCGGTGGGCGCGCTGGCGAGCCTGTCGCCGGCGTTCTTCCCTGGCAACCACGTGCTTTCCAACGACAACATCGCCTCGCCGTTTTTCCGCGTCCATTTCGTCATCGCCATGCTCGCATACAGCCTATTCACGCTCGCCGCCCTGCACGCGATGTTGATGGCGATGGCGACCCGGCAACTGCATCACGCCCGCTTTTCCAGGGCGCTGGCAAACCTGCCGCCGCTGCTGACCATGGAGGCGCTGCTTTTCCGCCTGATCGGCATCGCTTTCGTGATGCTCACGCTGACCCTGGTCACGGGAGCCATATTCACGGAAAACCTGTTCGGCACGATATTCCGTTTCGATCATAAAACGGTATTCACCACGATTTCGTGGCTATTGTTCAGCGTCCTCCTGGCTGGCCGGCACTTTCGCGGCTGGCGCGGCCGCGTCGCCCTGCGATGGACGCTGGCAGGATTCATCACCCTGATGCTGGCTTACATCGGCAGCCACTTCGTGATAGAAGTCCTGCTGCATAGATAGGGCTTGGCGTAAGTTTGACGGCGGCGTCCGATACGTTACACCCCCCTGACGATCCGCCGCCCGCAGATAAAACCAGACCATCTCATTCAATTAACCGACGGAAAATGGCAGCCAATCCACAGACCGCGTTGAGCGGGCTTGCCCGCGCCCTCATCCAGAAAGAGCGCCTGTCCGAAGCGGACGCCATCGCCTGCACCACGGGCGACGCCACAACGAACGCCTTCCTGCACGAAGTGACGCAGCGCAAGCTGCTGTCCGCGCGCGCCATCGCCCAGTTCGCCTCCGAAACCTTTGGCTATCCCCTGTTCGACATCGCCGCCGTCTCCCAGGAATATCTGCCCCAAAGCGTCATCGACGCCAACCTGGCGCGCAAGCATCAAGTCGTCGCGCTCGCGCAGCGCAGCAACCCCAATCGCCTGACCCTGGCCGTCGCCGATCCCTCGAACATGCGGGTATTCGACGAAATCCGCTTCCAGACCGGCATGCAGCTCGAACTCGTCATTGCCGAAGTCGACAAACTTGCCAAGCTTGCCGAACAACTCGGCACCTCCACCAAGGAGTCGCTGGAAAAACTCAGCATGGATGGAGAGCTTGGCGCGCTGGACGTCGCGCTCGAAGACGACACCGAAGAAGCGGGCAGCTCCGACATCGACGACGCCCCGATCGTCAAATTCATCCAGAAAATGCTGATCGACGCCATCAACGACGGCGCATCCGACATCCACTTCGAGCCTTACGAAAAGTTCTACCGCATCCGCATCCGCACCGACGGCATACTGCACGAAGTCGCCCAGCCCCCCCTGGCCCTGAAAGAAAAAATCGCCGCCCGCATCAAAGTCATCTCGCGCCTGGACATCTCCGAAAAACGGGTTCCGCAGGACGGCCGGACGAAACTCGTTCTCTCCAAGAGCAAATCCATCGACTTCCGGGTATCCACGCTGCCGACGCTCCATGGCGAGAAAATCGTCATGCGCATCCTGGACTCAAGCTCCGCCATGCTCGGCGTCGACGCGCTCGGCTACGAGCCGGAGCAAAAACAAGCCCTGCTCGAAGCGGTCTCCCGTCCCTACGGCATGATTCTCGTCACCGGCCCGACGGGCTCGGGCAAGACAGTATCGCTCTATACCTGCCTCAATATCCTCAACAAGGCCGGCGTCAACATCTCGACCGCCGAAGACCCGGCGGAAATCAACCTCGCCGGCATCAACCAGGTCAACGTCAACGAAAAAGCCGGCCTGACCTTCGCCTCGGCACTGCGCTCCTTCCTGCGCCAAGATCCGGACGTCATCATGGTCGGCGAAATCCGCGACCTCGAAACCGCCGAAATCTCCATCAAGGCCGCCCAGACCGGCCACCTCGTGCTATCGACCCTGCACACGAACGACGCGCCGACCACCCTCGAACGTCTCAAGAACATGGGCGTGGCCCCGTTCAACATTGCCTCGTCGGTGATCATGATCACGGCGCAACGCCTGGCGCGCCGGCTATGCTCATGCAAAAAACCCATCAACATCCCGATCGAATCCCTGCTCCAGGCGGGTTTTCGCGGCGACGAACTCGATGGCGGCTGGCAACTTTACGGCCCGGGAGGTTGCGACCGCTGCAAGGGAAGCGGCTACAAGGGACGCGTCGGCATCTACCAAGTCATGCCGATCAGCGAGGAAATCGCCCGCATCATCATGACGGGCGGCAACTCGATGGACATCGCGGCCCAGGCCGAGGCGGAAGGCATCAGCGACCTGCGCCACTCCGGCCTGCTCAAAGTGCGCCAGGGCGTCACTTCCCTCGAAGAAGTCCTGGCCGCGACCAATGAATGAAAG
>JAIRNL010000054.1 GCA_031258035.1 Azoarcus sp.
GCGGAGGGGTTTTCAGGGCGCGATGTCGTAATCGACGATGAGCGGCGCATGGTCGGAAAAACGCTGTTCCTTGTAGACGCTGGCTTGGCGCGCCCGGGCCGCGATACCGGGGGTGGCGATCTGGTAGTCGATGCGCCAGCCGACGTTTTTTGCCCACGCCTGGCCCCGGTTCGACCACCATGTGTAGCCTTCCTCGCCCGCTTCGGGGTAGAGGCGGCGATAGACGTCGACCCAGCCCAGTTCGTCGAACACGCGCGTCAGCCAGGCGCGCTCTTCGGGCAGGAAGCCGGAATTTTTCTGGTTGCTTTTCCAGTTTTTGAGGTCGATTTCGCGGTGGGCGATGTTCCAGTCGCCGCAGATCACGACTTCGCGCCCGCTCGCGGCCAGTTCCCGCAGCTTCGGCAGAAAGCGCGCCATGAAATCGAATTTGGCCGCTTGCCGCTCCGGCGAGCTGCTTCCGGAGGGCAGGTAGAGCGAGACCACGGAAAAGGCGGCGAAATCCAGTTGCAGGTAGCGGCCTTCGGCGTCGATCTCCGGCAGGCCCAGGCCCTCGATCACCTGCGCCGGGCGGTGGCGGCTGTATATCCCGACGCCGCTGTAACCCTTTTTTTCGGCGTGGTGGAACCAGCCAGTTATGTCGGCGCGCGCTCTCATGGCGGCGGTCAGGTCGTCGGCCCGCGCCTTGAGTTCCTGTACGCAGGCGATGTCGGCATCGGTGCCGGCAAGCCAGTCGAAAAACCCTTTGCCGCTTGCGGAGCGGATGCCGTTCAGGTTGGCTGAAATGATTTTTGTCATGTTGTCGACACACTCTCTTGGGGAACGGATGGTCATGGGAGGCGTTTGCCGGTTTTCCGGATTCGCCGTGGGGAAGGGTTGATGGTAATGTAGCGCGACAGGACGAGGTAGGGGTCGGAATGTCTTTCAGTCGTGATTTCATCGCGCTTGCCTGCCGGAAGGGCGTGCTACGCTTTGGCGAATTTGTCACCAAGGCGGGGCGAAGATCGCCCTATTTTTTCAATGCCGGCCTGTTCGACGACGGCGCTTCCTTTGACGCCCTTTGCGGGTTCTATGCCAGGGCGATCCTCGGTTCCGGAGTGGCTTTCGACATGCTTTTCGGCCCGGCCTACAAGGGTATTCCCCTGGTTGCCGGCACGGCGATGCGCCTGGCTGGAGAGGGGGTGAACGTGCCGTTCGCCTTCAACCGCAAGGAATCCAAGGATCACGGCGAGGGCGGCGTCCTGGTCGGCGCGCCGCTCGCGGGGCGGGTGCTGATCCTCGACGACGTGATTTCGGCGGGCACCTCGGTGCGCGAATCGGTTGCCATCATTCGCGCCCAGGGCGCCGCGCCGGCGGGCGTGGCGATCGCGCTCGACCGCATGGAGCGCGGGCAGGGCGATGTTTCGGCGGTGCGGGAAGTCAGCCAGACCTACGGCATTCCGGTGGTGGCGGTGGCGACGCTTGACGATCTCCTCGCCTATCTGGCCGGCAATGCGGAATCGGGCGCCGAACTCGCGGCTGTCCAGGCTTATCGGGATGTTCATGGGACGTATGCGACGCAGTGATTTTCTTTTTTTGTATGCCGTGCTGGCGCTGCTGCCGGGCGCGGCGGCGGCGGGCCAGGAGAACAGCCTGAAGGTGTTCAGCTGTGAAGTCGATGGACGCCAGGTCTTTGGCGATACCTTGCCAAAGGAGTGTTATGGCCGCGCCTGGGTCGAGAAGGTAAACGGCGTGACGGTCTATCGGGAGGCGGCGCAGCCAAGCGCCGCCGAGAGCGCCCGCCGCAGGGAAAAAGAGCGCCAGCGGGAAACCGCCCTCCGTGAAACGATCAGGCAAAAGCGCCAGGACGATGCCTTGCGCGAAAGGTATGCCTCGCTTGCCGAACTGGATGCGCGCCGCGACAACGACGTGGCGCAACTCGACGGCGTCATCGCCGAATTGCGCGCCCACGAGCGCGAACTGGCTGAGCGTTGCAAGGGGCTCGACGACGAAGTGGCGGCCTTGCAGGGCAAACCCCTGCCGGATGGGCTTGCCAGCGCCGTCGCATACGCCAACGAGGAACTGGCCCGGGGACGCGCGGCGATCGAGAAAAAAGTGAAAGAGCGCGACGATCTTCGCCAGCGCTTCGATGTCGACCGCCGCCGCTACATCGAAATAACGACCCGGGTCATCGCGCCCGACGCCGACGCCGCGCATTGAGCGGGCGGGCAACGGCGGGGAGGGGGCAATGAGCGAACTTTCTTCCGATGCCGTGCTGGAGGCGGTCGCCGACGCGCTCGCGCGCGCCGAACGGCCGCTGTTCATCACCGGCGCGGGCATTTCCGCCGATTCCGGCCTGCCGACCTATCGCGGTATCGGCGGGCTCTACAACGGACGTTCGACCGAGGAAGGCTTTCCGATCGAGGAGGCGCTTTCCGGCCACATGCTGGCTCGGCGTCCCGAGATCACCTGGCGCTATATCAGCCAGATCGAGAGCAACTGCCGGGGCGCCGGGCCCTGTGCCGCGCACCGGCTGATCGCCGCGCTCGAAGCGGAAAAGCCCGGCCTCTGGGTGCTTACCCAGAACATCGACAGCCTGCATCGCAAGGCCGGCTCCAGGAACCTGATCGAAATCCATGGCACCGTGCATCGTCTGCTATGCACCGCCTGCGAGTATCGGCGCGATGTCGCCGATTACGCCGGCCTCGCCTTGCCGCCGTCCTGCCCCCGGTGCGGCCGCCCGCTGCGTCCCGACGTGGTGCTGTTCGGCGAGATGCTGCCGCAGGCGGCGCTGGCCCGGCTGGCCCAGGTGATGGACGACGGCCCCGATCTGGTGTTCTCGATCGGCACCACCAGCGTGTTTCCCTATATTGCCCATCCGATGTGGTGGGCGCGGCAGAACGGGGTCGCCGCCGTGGAGATCAACCCCGGCGAGACCAGCGTGAGCGAGATCGCTTCCCACCGGCTGAAGATGGGCGCGGCGACCGCGATGACGGCGCTGTGCTCGCGCCTGCATCTACAGGCCGGCGATTGACCGGATTCCCCAGGGGGGCGGGGATGGTATCATGCGCCGCTCCGGGGGCGGCATCTGCCGTCCGGCCGCCGTTCCCGTTGCCTTCTATCCGATCTTGCGTCTTTCCAAGCTCAAACTCGCCGGCTTCAAGACTTTCGTCGATCCCGTCACGGTGCGCACATCGGGGGATCTCGTCGGCATCGTCGGCCCCAACGGCTGCGGCAAGTCGAACATCATCGACGCGGTGCGCTGGGTGCTGGGGGAGACCCGCGCCTCGGCCCTGCGCGGCGAATCAATGCAGGATGTCATCTTCAACGGCTCCACTACCCGCAAGCCGGTATCGCGCGCCAGCGTCGAACTGGTGTTCGACAACGCCGCCGGGCGCGCCGCCGGGCAGTGGTCGCCCTACGCCGAAATCGCCGTGCGCCGCGTGCTCGAACGCACCGGCGAGTCGACCTACTACATCAATGGCGTCCATGTGCGCCGCCGCGATGTGATCGACCTTTTCCTCGGCACCGGCCTGGGGCCGCGCGCCTACGCGATCATCGAGCAGGGCATGATCTCGCGCATCATCGAGGCCCGCCCGGAGGAAATCCGCGGCTTTCTCGAAGAGGCCGCCGGCGTCACCCGCTACCGCGAGCGGCGGCGCGAGACGGAAGGGCGGCTGTCGGATGCGCGCGACAACCTCGCCCGTCTCGACGACATCCGCCTGGAACTGGGCGAGCGCATCGGGCACCTCGAAACGCAGGCCGCCGCCGCCGAGCGTTACCAGGCGCTCGATGCCGCCCTCATCGAGCGCCAGCAACTGCTCTGGCTCATCAAGCGCAACGAGGCGCGCGCCGGACATGCCCGCGCCGCGGAAGAACTCAACGGCGTCACCGCCCGCATCGACGCCGACAATGCCCGCCTGCAAACCCTGGAAGGCGCGCTCGAAGCGGCGCGCGCCGGGCGCCTTGCGGCCTCCGAGACCGTGCATCTGGCTCAGAACGATCTGTTCGCCGTCGGCGCCGAAGTCTCGCGGCTCGAAGCCGAACTGCGACATCTGGGCGAAACCCGGCAGCGGCTCGACGAGCGGCTCGACCAGCTCGATCTCGATCTCGAACACTGGCGCGCCCGCCGCGAGGCGCTCGACGCCGAGCGCCTCCGCTGGGAGGCGCTGGCCGACAATGCCGCCCAGCGCGCCGAACAGACCGAGGCCCGCCACCAGGAAATCGCCGAACGCCTGCCGGAGGTGGAATCCGCCCAGCGGGCCGCCGAGGCCACCGTGGCGGCGGTGCGGCGCGAACTGGCCGCGACCGAACAACAATTGCGGGTGGAAGAAGCCCACCGCGCCCATGCCGACCGCGCCCTCGACGCCCTGGTCCAGCGGCGCGCGAAGCTCCAGGGCGAAGACGGCGGCATCGAAGGGCCGGAAGCGGCGCTCCTGGCCGAACGTCAGGCGCGGCTCGATGCGCTGCGCGAAAGCGGCGATGCGCTGCAACAGGAACTCGCCGAAGCGCAGGCGCGCCAGCCAACGCTTCAGGCGGCGCTCAGGGAGGCGCTCGAAGCCGAGCGCGCGGTGCAGCGCCGCCTCACCGAACTGCGCGCGCAACGTAACGCCCTGGTGCAGCTTCAATCCAAGGTCGCGGCGCAGGGCGAGCCGGACGACTGGCTTGCCCGCCGCGGTCAAGAGGGCCTGCCGCCGCTGTGGCGCGCCCTGAGCGTCGAACCCGGTTGGGAGAGGGCCGTCGAAGTCGTATTGCGCGAACGTCTGGCCGCGCTCCTGACCGAAGACGACGGCACGCTGGCTGCCGATCTCCTCGCCGAGCCGCCGGCGGCGGCACTGACGCTCGGTTTTGCCGACGCCGCCACGCCGGCTGTGCCCGATGCGCCGCCGCCCGGGACGATTCCCCTCGTCGCATGCGTCCGGGCGGGCGACGCCGCGCGGCAGGCGCTGCTCGCCGACTGGTTGCGCGGCTGGTTCGCGGTCGAACGGCTCGACGACTGGCTGGCCCGCCGGGGCGAACTCGCCCCCGGCCTCTGCCTGGTCAGCCGGGGCGGACAAGTGCTGAGCCGCAACATGTTGGCGCATTTCGTCCCCGACAGCCGCACGCATGGCGTCATCGAGCGCCAGCGCGAAATCGACGCGCTGGCGGCGCGCGGGCAGGCGCTCGAAGACGAGGCGCAGGCCGTGCGCGAAGCCCTGCTCGGGGCCGAGGCCGCGGCGGCCGGGGCGCAGTCCCGCATCGACGATCTGCGCCGCGACGCGCAGGCGGCGCAAGGCGCGCGCCATGCCGAAGAAGTCGAACTCCTCAAGCTCGCCCAGGCGGTGGATCGCGCCAAAGAGCGGCGGGCGCGCATCGCGGGCGATCTCGCCGAGCTGGCTCGCCAGGAAGAAGAAGAGCGCGGGCGCCGCGCCCAGGCCGAACGCGAACATGCCCGCGCCGACGAGCTGGCCGCGTTGCAGCGCGACCAACTCGATGCCGCCCTCGACGTGTTCAGGCAACGGGACGAGGCATTGCGCGCCTTGCGCGCGCTGGAGCAATCGCTGGCGCGCGAAAGCCAGGAGGCGCTGTTTTCGGCGCGCGAATGCGCGGGCAAACTCGAAGACAACACCCGCAATCTGCAACTGGCTGACGAGCAACTCGGTCGGATCGCCGAAGAGCGCGACGTGCGCGAGGCGGAACGGGACGCCACCGACGACAGCCGCTGCCGGGCCAGCCTGCAAACGGCGCTCGAAATGCGCGGCGCGCGCGAGGCGGCGCTGGCTGGGCGGCGCGACGCGCTCGAACAGGCGGCGGCCCTGTTGCGCGAGACCGAGGAATCGCGCCTGCGCACCGAGCACGAAGCGGCCCCGTTGCGCGCCAGGGCGGCCGATCTGCGGCTCGAAGTGCAGGCGGCGGCGCTGTCTGTCACGCAATTCGACGAAAGGCTGGCCGAAGCCGGCGCCGACGAAGCGGCGCTCTCGCCGCTCCTGGCCGATGCGCCGGGCGAAAACGCCCTCCAGCGCGAAGTGGCGCGGCTCGGGCGCGAAATGGCCGCCCTGGGGGCGGTCAACCTCGCCGCGGTCGAAGAATTGCGCGCCGCCGCCGAGCGCAAGGGCTACCTGGATGCGCAGAACGACGACCTGCTGCAAGCCATCGAAACCCTGGAAGACGCCATCCGCCGCATCGACCGCGAAACGCGCGAACAATTGCAGGCCACCTACAATACGGTCAATGAGCATTTCGGCAACCTCTTCCCGCAGCTCTTCGGCGGCGGCAGGGCGGCGCTGGTCTTGACCGGCGAAGAAATCCTCGATGCGGGCGTCCAGATCGTGGCGCAGCCGCCGGGCAAAAAGAACGCTTCGATCCAATTGCTGTCCGGGGGAGAGAAGGCGTTGACCGCGATTGCCCTGGTGTTTGCGATGTTCCAGCTCAACCCCGCGCCGTTTTGCATGCTCGACGAAGTCGACGCGCCGCTGGACGACGCCAACACCGGGCGCTACGCCGACATGGTCAGGCAGATGTCGGCGCAGACGCAGTTCATTTTCATCAGTCATAATAGGATCACCATGGAGGTCGCCAGGCAGCTTGTGGGGGTGACGATGCAGGAGCAGGGCGTCTCAAGGGTCGTGGAAGTGGATATGGAAGCGGCGCTGCGCCTGGCCGAGCCGGCGGCGGCGTGACAAGGAATCAAACAATGGAAACGGTGCGTGGGCCATGGACACACTGCAAGACGCATTGATCGTGATCGCCGCCATCGCCGCGGCCATCGCCATTTTCAACAAATGGCAGGAAGGACGGCACCGCCGTCACGTCGACCGCGTTTTCCCCGGCGACAATCTCCGCGATCCCCTGCTCGAACGGGAAATCAGCCCCGGGGACGAAGCCGGGCGGCCCAGTCCGCCGGCGGGAAAATACGACGAGGACGACGAAGCCGGCGAAGCCGATGAGCCGGTCGTGAAAGAAGGGTGGCCGCCGGGCGGCCTCTACCGCCAGCCGCCGAAAAGACAACACACGCGCCAGCCCTTGCCCGACCGGCTCGATCCCCGCGTCGATTGCTGCATCCGCATCGAGGCCGTGGAGCCGGTCGAAGTGCCGCGCCTCTGGACGGTGCAGGCCGAAATGTTCGATGGCCTCTCCAAGCCCTTGCGCTGGTACGCGTTCGACGACCGCGAAAACCACTGGCGGCGCGTCAATGCCAACACCACCGGCGCGCACCACTGGTTCCTGGTCGCGCTCCAGTTGGTCGACCGCGAGGGCGCGATCAGCGAAAGCGATTTCCTGCGCTACACCCGTGGCATCCAGAAACTGGCCGAATACTTCCGCGCCGTGCCGGCGGGGATGCCCTCGCGCGTCGAAGTCCTGGGCAATGCGAGAAGCCTCGACCGCTTCTGCGCCGAAGTCGACGTGCAGATCGCCATCAACGTCGTCTCCGAACAGCCGATGGCCGGCGCGCGGATCTTTTCCCTGGCTGAAGCCGAGGGCCTGCGGCTTGAGAGCGACGGCGCCTTCCACGCCCAGGCCAGCGACAGCCGCACGCTGTATATCCTGAGCAACGGCGAACCGGCGCTCTTCGAGCGCGGCACGCTGGCCGCCCTGCAAACGAAGCATCTGAGCCTGATCCTCGATCTGCCGCGCGTTCTCGACGCGGCGGCGGAATTCGAGGACATGCTGCGCTTTGCCGCGCACCTGGCCAAGACGCTCGGCGCCCTCGTGGTCGATGACAATGGGCGGCCTTTCGGCGCCGAATCCCTGGACGCGATCCGGCGCCGCGTCCGCCGCTACCAGACGCGCATGAGCGAAGAGGGCATCCCGCCCGGCGGTTCGCTCGCGCGCCGGCTGTTCGGCGGCGCATGAGCATCGCCGCCGCCGCGCGCGCGGAAAACCTCCGCCGCGAAATCGAAGCCCATGACCGCGCCTATTACGAAGGGGACGCGCCGACCATCACGGACGCGGCCTATGACGCCCTCTTCCGCGAATTGCAGGCGCTGGAAGCCGACTACCCGGAACTGCGCGTCCCCGACTCGCCGACGCGGCGGGTCGGCGGCAAGCCGATGGCGCAATTCGCCCCGGTCGCGCATGCCGTGCCCATGCTCTCCATCCAGACAGAAACCGATACCGGCCCAAGCGGCGCCAGGGATTTCGATGCCAGGGTACGGCGCGAACTGGCCCTGCCCGACGACGCCCCGCCCCTCGAATACTCGGCGGAACTGAAATTCGACGGCCTCGCGCTCAGCCTGCGCTACGAGAACGGCGTCTTCGTGCGGGGCGCCACGCGCGGCGACGGCCTCACCGGCGAAGATGTCACGCGCAACCTCGAAACCCTCCGCGACATTCCCCTGCGCCTGCGAGGCCCCGCGCCGCCGCTGCTGGAAGTGCGCGGCGAAGCCTACATGCGCCGCGACGACCTCGCGCGCTACAACGAAAAAGCGCGCGCGCGCGGCGAAAAACCGCTGGTCAACCCCCGCAACGGCGCGGCCGGCAGCCTCCGCCAACTCGATCCGGCCATTGCGAAAAGCCGCCCCCTGCGATTTTTCGCCTACGGCATCGGCGCGGTCGAAGGCTGGCCCCTGCCCGCCACGCACGGAGAATTGCTCGACGCGCTGGCCGCCTTCGGCCTTCCGGTCTGCGACCAGCGCCTCGTCGCGGCAGGCTGGCGCGCGCTTGCCGATTTCCATGACCGCATGGGCGCGCGGCGCGCCCGCATTCCCTTCGACTTCGACGGCGTCGTCTACAAAGTCAACAGCCTTGCCCTGCAACAGCGCCTCGGGTTCCGCACCCGCGAACCACGCTGGGCGGTCGCGCACAAATACCCGGCCGAAGAAGCGCGCACCGTCGTGACCGCCATCGAAGTACAAGTCGGGCGCACTGGAGCCCTGACGCCGGTGGCGAGACTGCGGCCGGTTTTCGTCGGCGGCGTCACCGTCGCCCATGCCACCCTGCACAACGAAGACGAAGCGCGCCGCAAGGACGTCCGGGTGGGCGACACCGTCATCGTTCGCCGCGCCGGGGACGTGATCCCGGAAATCGTTGGCGTGGCGCGGGAAGAACGCCCATTCGCGCCGATGCGTTTCCAGGGACGGGAAACACACCTGGCCGCCCGGAAAACCCTCTCCGCCGCCGGCATCCGGATCATCCCCGCGCCCTACCGAAAGCGGATGCCGCGTCACCCCGCCTTCGCCTTGCCCGAAACCTGCCCCGAATGCGGCTCCCACATCGTGCGGGAAGAAGGCGGAGCCGTTGCCCGCTGCGCGGGCGGCCTCGTATGCCCGGCGCAACTCAAGGGCGCGCTGCTGCACTTCGCCAGCCGCCGCGCGATGGACATCGAAGGGCTGGGCGACAAACTGATCGAACAACTGACGAGCGCCGGCAAAGTCGCCACACCCGCCGACCTCTACGCGCTGACCGCGCCCATGCTCGCGTCGCTGGAACGGATGGGCGAAAAATCCGCCGCGAACCTCGTCGCCGCCATCGAAAAAAGCAAACAAACCAGCCTGCCCCGCTTCATCTTCGCGCTGGGCATCCGTCACGTCGGCGAATCCACGGCGAAAGCCCTGGCACACCACTTCGGCGGGCTCGACGCGCTCAGGCGGGCCGATGCCGCCGCGCTCGAAAACGTCCCCGATGTCGGGGCGACCGTCGCCGAATCCCTTCTCGATTTCTTCGCCGAACCCCACAACCGCGACGTGATCGAGCGCCTGCTTGCCGCCGGCGTGCGCTGGGAAGAAAACCGGGGGCGGGCCGATGCGCCGCCGGGGCCGCTGGCCGGCAAAGTCTTCGTGCTCACCGGCACATTGCCCAACCTGACGCGCGACGAGGCCCGTGCCCTGATCGAAAGCGCGGGCGGCAAAGTGAGCGGGACCGTTTCCAGGAAAACCGATTACGTCGTGGCGGGGGAAGACCCCGGTTCCAAGCTCGACAAAGCGAAGAACCTGGGCCTCGCCATCGTTGATGAAGCCGGATTGTTGCAACGACTGCAAGGAGATAGCCAATGAGAAACACCAGCCAGATAACCAAGGCCGTTTTCCCCGTGGCCGGCCTGGGCACCCGCTTTTTGCCCGCCACCAAGGCCAGTCCCAAGGAAATGCTGCCCGTCGTCGACAAACCGTTGATCCAGTACGCGGTCGAAGAAGCCGTGGCCGCCGGCATGACCGACCTGATCTTCATCACCGGCCGCACCAAGCGTTCGATCGAAGATCACTTCGACAAAGCCTACGAACTCGAAACCGAACTGGAGACGCGCGGCAAGAAAGACCTGCTCGACATCGTGCGCCGCACCGTGCCGAAAGACGTGAAATGCATCTATATCCGGCAATCCGAGGCGCTGGGTCTCGGGCACGCCGTCCTGTGCGCGAGCCGCGTGATCGGCGCCGACGAAGCCTTTGCCGTGCTCCTGGCCGACGACCTGATCGACAACCCCGGCGAGCAGCCCGTCATGCGGCAGATGGCCGGCGTCTATGGCTATCACCGTTGCTCGGTGCTGGGCACGATGAACGTCCCGCGCGAAGAAACCCGCCAGTACGGCATCGTCAGCACCGAGCGGCAGGAAGGCAAGGTCCAGCGCGTCACCGGCATCATCGAGAAGCCCTCGCCGCAGGAAGCCCCGACGACGCAGGCGGTAGTGGGGCGCTACATCCTCACCGCGCGCATTTTCGATCACCTCCTTGCCCTCGAGCCAGGCGCGGGGGGCGAATTACAACTCACCGACGCCATCGCCGCGCTGCTCAGGGAAGAAGCGGTGCTCTCCTACCAGTTCGACGGCACCCGTTACGATTGCGGCGACAAACTGGGCTATCTCAAGGCCACGGTCGAACTGGGCCTGCGGCATCCGGAGATCGGCAAGGCGTTCAACGCCTATCTCGGCGGGCGCTTCGGCGGCGGCAGGGAAAAGCAGAAAAGCGCCACCTGAAAATCGGCCGGGGGCGACTTGAAGCATGCGCGCCATGCCGGGCAACCCCTGCGACGGCTACCCCCTGGCTGAGACATTGGCGCAAGTGGGCATCTTCCCTGGTCACGGGCAAGGCGCGCCCGCCACGGCCATCGTGGACAGGGGCTATCGCTCGCGGTCTGGAGATCGACGGCGTGCGCGTCCTGCGCTCGGGGCAACGGCGCGGCGTCACCAGGACGCCGAAGGCCATGATCAAGCGAGGCAGATTCAGGTTCGCGCATGCTCGACTGCCGATCTTCCAGAAGTCCTACGATCTATCGAAAGCAATGCCGAGTCACAGGAGCGTCACAGATCATGCCATACGCAACCCAAAGTGACCGAAGCCTTCCCAGCTTGGCAGGCTTTGTTCTTTGCCCGGTTTTCCTGTTCGAATTTTCGATAGGCCCAGCACATGCTGCCGTGAGGCACGGGCGTTTTTTCAGCTTGGCATGACTGGTTGCCTTCATCCCAGGCCGTGGCCCTCACACAATTATCGCCGACCATAATTGATCCTACATGACCGGCGATTTTCTTATTATCAAAATAGGATTCTCCGTCATCGCCGACCGGGTGCTCAAACGGATATTGATCCAACCCCAAGGCGCTCAACTTGCCGAGCACTGTTTTTTTATCGGCCTTCAGTGTCGCCTCGAAAGTGATACTGTCATATGCGCCGATCAGGATATTTTCTACATCTAGTCCGTGGATTTTTATTTCACCGGGATGGATGTTCAAAGAATAATGGTCTTTCGCAATGGACAGTTCCGTGAGAAGCCCCATTTTCCTGACCATGACATCCAATTTCCTGAGCGCGGCAAGGTCATGCCTATGCATGAACATGGTGTTTGCCGACCATGCATCCTCGCAAATAACGCCGCGTTCCAGGAATGCCCGCAGATCGTCGGAGGTTTCCAGATCAGGGAGAGAATTCCCTTCGGCAAAAACAGTTCCAATAAGGCAAAAAGTCAAGGCGATCGCGCATGGTGTTTTCATGTTCATTTCTTTCAATTTGCATCGCAGGGCAAGTTGCCGCGCCGCCCTCCAATAGCGGATAGCAGCACGGGTAAAATCCTCTCAAATCTTCAAAAGCAACCTTGCCGGATCTTCCAGGGTTTCCTTGATTGTGACCAGGGAGAGCACGGCTTCGCGGCCGTCGATGATGCGATGGTCGTAGGAGAGCGCCAGGTAGTTCATCGGACGAATGACGACCTGGCCGTTTTCCGCCACCGGGCGCTCCTTGGTGGCGTGGATGCCGAGGATCGCGGACTGCGGCGGGTTGATGATCGGGGTGGAGAAGAGCGAGCCGAACACGCCGCCATTGGAAATTGAGAAGGTGCCGCCGGTCAGTTCCTCGATGGTGAGCCGCCCGTCTTTGGCCTTTTCGCTGAATCCGGCGATCCGCTTTTCAATGTCGGCAACGGAAAGATCAGAGGCGTTCCTCAGGATGGGTACCACCAGGCCGCGCGGCGACCCCACCGCGATACCGATGTCGACATAGCCGTGGTAGACGATGTCATTCCCATCGACGGAGGCATTCAGGATGGGGAATTTTTCCAGCGCGGCGCAAACCGCTTTCACGAAAAAGCCCATGAAGCCCAGACGCACGCCATGGGTTTTCTCGAATTTTTCGCCATATTGCTTGCGCAGGGCGATCACAGGCGCCATGTTCACCTCGTTGAACGTGGTGAGGATGGCGTTCTCGTTCTTCGACTGGATCAGGCGCTCGGCGATGCGGGCGCGCAGGCGGCTCATCGGTACGCGCTCTTCGATGCGCTCGCCCAATGCCGACGGCGCGGCAGCGGTTTGGGAGGAAGCGGATGCGGGCGTCACGGGCGTGGCCAGGGCAAGCTGCGCAGCCAGGGCGTCTTCCTTGGTCACGCGCCCGCCGCGTCCCGTGCCGGAAACCGCGGCGGCGGGAATGCCCTTTTCTTCCAGTATCTTGCGCGCGGCGGGACTAACGGCGGCAAGCGCGGCGGCGGATATGGGGGGCGCGGCGGCGGACGGGGCTGTGGCTACGCTCGTCGCCACGGCGGTGGTGTCGATCCGGGCGATGCGTTCATTGGCTTTTACCATCTCGCCATCGCCCTTCATGATTTCCACGAGCACGCCCGCGTCCGGCGCGGGGACTTCCAGGACGACCTTGTCGGTTTCGATGTCGACCAGGATTTCATCGCGGGCGACGGCTTCGCCAACCTGTTTTTTCCAGGCGACCAGAGTGCCTTCGCTGATGGATTCGGAAAATTGGGGGACATTGACATCAATAATCATGAGGATTCCTTCGGGAATATTTGTAATCGATCTTGCCCAGCGCGGACTCGATCAGGGTTTTGTGTTGCGCGTTGTGCTTGGCTAGGTAGCCGACCGCCGGAGAAGCGGCGGCAGGACGGGAAACGAGCAGCAAATCCTGTTTCGATCCCATGGAAGAGGCCAGGTGCTGCCGTGAGACAAACCAGTACCACGCGCCCTGGTTGCGCGGTTCTTCCTGGCACCAGACGATTTCCGCCGCCCTGGGATACTTTGCCATTTCGGCGGCAAATGAACTGTCTGGAAAAGGATAGAGCTGTTCGATCCGCACCAGCGCGATGTGGCGCAAATCGCGTTCGCGGCGCACCGCGAGCAGGTCGTAGTAAATCTTGCCCGAACAGAGCACCACTCGCCTGACCGCCTCAGCGTCCAGGGCGTCGATTTCGCCGATGACGCGGTGAAAGCCGTCATCGGCCAGCGACTCCATGCTGGAAACGGCATCCCTGTGGCGCAGGAGCGATTTGGGCGTCATCACGATCAAGGGCTTCCGCTGCTTTCTCAACGCTTGGCGCCGGAGCAGGTGGAAAATCTGCGCCGGCGTGGTGGGCACGCAGACTTCCATGTTCATTTCGGCGCAAAGCTGCATATAGCGTTCCAGCCGCGCCGAGGAATGCTCCGGCCCCTGCCCTTCGTAGCCGTGCGGCAAGAGCATGACCAGGCCGCAACCGCGTCCCCACTTGGCTTCGCCGGAGGAAATGAACTGGTCGATCACCACCTGCGCGCCATTGGCGAAGTCGCCAAACTGCGCTTCCCAGACGACCAGTCCATTGGATTCGGCAGTGGCGTACCCGTATTCAAAGGCCAGCACGCCTTCCTCGGAAAGCACGGAGTCATAACACTGGAAACGCCCCTGCTTTTCCTGCAAATTCATGAGCGGATGCCAGGTGCCGGAATGCCATTCCTGGCGCTTCTGGTCATGGAAGGCGGCGTGGCGGTGGAAGAAGGTGCCGCGTCCCACGTCCTCGCCGGAAATACGAACGCCGTAGCCTTCGGTCAGGAGCGTCGCGTAGGCCAGGTTTTCCGCCATGCCCCAGTCGAAGGACAGATCGCCCTTGCCCATCGCGCGGCGGTCTTCGACGATCTTCTTGACCCTCGGATGCAGGACGAAGCCTTCCGGGAAGGTAGTAAGCCGCTCGGCAAGGCGGGCGATTTCCCGCGCCGGGACGCGGGTATCGAAGGTCTCGATATAGGATTTGGCGGCGAAACTTTTCCAGTTCTGCGTCTGGGCGCGCTTGTAGCCGGAAAGGACGGGATTGTAGAGCAGGTCGCCCTTGTCCAGATGGGCGCGGTATTCCTGGATCATGGCCTCCGGCGCGTCGGCGGCGAGGCTGCCTTCCGCCACCAGCTTGTCGGCGTAAATCCGGCGAGTGCCGGGATGCGCCTGTACCTTCCTGTACATCAGGGGTTGCGTCACCATCGGCTCATCTTGCTCGTTGTGGCCGAGCTTTCGGTAGCCGTAAATGTCGATGACCACATCCTTGGCGAATTCCTGGCGGTAATCGACCGCCAACTTGGCGACCAGCGCCACGGCTTCCACGTCGTCGCCGTTTACATGGAAGATCGGCGCTTCGGCCATCTTGAAGATTTCCGTGCAATAGTAGCCGGAACGGTAGTCGCGCGGGTCGGAGGTGGTAAAACCGATCTGGTTGTTCACCACGATGTGGATCGTGCCGCCGGTGCCGTAACCCCGCGTCTGCGCGAAGTTGAGCATTTCCTGGTTGACGCCCTGCCCCGCCACCGCCGCGTCGCCGTGGATAAGGAGCGGCATGATCTTTTTCCTACCCTCTTCGCCGTAGCGCAGTTGCCGCGCGTAGACGGAACCCTCGACCACCGGATTGATGATTTCCAGGTGCGAGGGATTGAAGGCCAGCACCAGATGCACAGCCCCGCCGGGCGTGCCGACATCGGAGGAATAGCCGAGATGGTATTTCACATCGCCCGCCGAAAGTTCGGAAGCCTTCTTGCCCTCGAATTCGGCAAAGAGCATGGAAGGCGGCTTGCCCAAGGTATTGACCAGCACATTCAGCCGTCCACGGTGCGCCATGCCGATCACGATTTCCTGGACGCCATGCACCCCGGCGACACGCACCAGTTCGTCCAACGAAGCAATCAGCGATTCGCTGCCTTCGAGCGAAAAGCGTTTCTGCCCGACGTACTTGGTATGCAGATAACGCTCCAGCGTCTCGGCGGCGGTGACGCGCGCCAAGAGGCGCTTCTTCTCTTCCGCGCTATAGACGCCGCGCGCGCGGATGGGTTCCAGACGCTCCTGTATCCAGCGTTTTTCGCGGATTTCCGTCAGGTACATGTATTCGACGCCAATCGCGCCGCAGTAGGTCGCCTTGGCGGCTTCAAGAATCCTAGCGAGCGGCGCGTATTCACTGCCCATGCGAAACGAGCCAGTGCGAAACGGGCGGTTCAGGTCGGCGTTGGAGAGCTTGTAATGGGAAAGATCCAGTTCGGGAATGAACGGACGTTCCCTGCGCTTCAGGGGATCGAGGTCGGCGCAGCGATTGCCGAGAAAGCGGTAGGCGTTGATCATCTGCAGGACGGCCACCTGCTTGCCGTCATCGATCGACGCAACCGCCCGCTGACGGGCGAAGCCGCCCTTTTTCGCCTGATCGGCGAAAGCCGCGATGACCGGAGAATGCGGCAGGTCTTTTTCCACATGACCGGGCTGGCGCGCCAGATCGTCGAAATAGACGCGCCAGTCTTCCGGCACGTTTTCCGGATGATCGAGCCAGGTTTCGTACAGGGCTTCGACAAAAGGCGCGTTGCTGCCGTAAAAGAGCGAAGTTTCGAGTTTTTGTTGCATCATGTTCCGCAAATGACGTTGGGGTTTAAAGGCAGGGAAATCGCGCGGATAAAACGTCGTCAGGGAAGGAATACGGCCAGCTTGCGGACGGCGCCCGCTTCATGGGGCATTGCGTTCCGCGACGCCTTGCGCGCATTCCTTCGGGACTTCAGCGTTTTTCCAGCGGCACGACATCGCGCCTGGCCGCGCCGATGTAGAGCTGGCGCGGACGCCCGATCTTGTATTCGGGATCGGTAAGCATTTCCTCCCACTGCGCCATCCAGCCCGACGTCCTCGCCAACGCGAAGATGCAGGTAAACATCGAGGTGGGAATGCCGATCGCCTTTTGCACGATGCCTGAATAAAAATCCACGTTTGGATAGAGCTTCTTCTCGATGAAGTATTCATCTTCCAGCGCGATTTTTTCCAACGCCAGCGCCAGCTTGAAGAGGCGGTCGTTTTCCAGTCCCAGCTCGGCCAGGACATCGCGGCAGACTTTACGCATCAGCTTGGCGCGCGGGTCGAAGTTCTTGTAGACGCGATGCCCGAAGCCCATCAGCTTGAAGGGATCGCGCTTGTCCTTGGCGCGTTCGATGAATTCGCCGACGCGGGAAACGTCGCCGATCTCTTCCAGCATTTTGAGGCAGGCCTCGTTCGCGCCGCCGTGCGCAGGACCCCAGAGGCAGGCGATGCCCGCCGCGATGCAGGCGAAGGGATTCGCGCCGGAGGAACCCGCGAGCCGCACAGTGGAGGTGGAAGCATTCTGCTCGTGGTCGGCGTGCAGGATGAAAATCACGTCGAGCGCGCGCGCCAGCACCGGGTTGGGTTTGTATTCCTCGCACGGCGTTCCAAACATCATGTACATGAAATTCTCAACATAGCCCAGATCGTTCCTGGGGTACATGAAAGGCAGGCCGCTGTTGTACTTGTAGGCCATCGCCACGATGGTCGGCAGCTTGGCGATGATGCGGTGGAAGCTCATGTTGCGATGCCCGACTTCGGAAAAATTCATGGCGTCGTGATAAAAGGCGGAAAGCGCCCCGACCACACCGGTCATGACCGCCATTGGATGCGCGTCGCGGCGAAACCCATTGTAGAAGCGGGTCAGTTGGTCATGGACCAGCGTGTGCTTCCGGATGGTATTCTCAAACGCGGTTTTTTGCGCAATCGTGGGCAGTTCGCCGTTTTTCAGGAGGTAGGCGACTTCCAGGAAATTGCACTGTTCGGCCAGTTGCTCGATGGGATAGCCCCGATAAAGCAGCTCGCCCTTGTCGCCGTCGATGTAGGCAATAGCGGATTTGCAGCTCGCGGTCGACAAAAAGCCGGAATCGTAGGTGAACATCCCGGCCTTGTTGCCCAGGGCGCGAATGTCGATACAGTCATTACCATGCGTCGGGGTGAGCACGGGTAATTCAATGACCTTCTCGTCTACGTTCAGTGTTGCGATGCGTTCGGATGTCATGTGTATTCTCCCTGTTGTAGTCATGTTTTCGAATGCGCGATCAAAACCGCGCGTCCGATCGAGGTAAAACCACGCGCCCGGAAAAACTTCAAGGCGCAAAGGCGAATATCAAAAAGCCGACATTTCGCCCGACCCTCCCTTTTTATGGTTTGCATTCACGCAACATGGCGACAACCGGCGTCAGGCGAGCGTCTTCGCACTCGTCCCGTCCGCTGATTAGACGCCACAACGCCATGTCATCGTAATCAGCAAGCGCGATGAACGCCTGCTGTTCGGATTCGGAGCATTTCCAGAAAACCGCTTTCAGGAAACGCCCCAGAACCATATCCACTTCCAGCATCCCGCGACGGGTACAGCGCCACCTGAGACGCTCGAAAGCAGCGCGTTCCATCAGACCGCCCGCGCCACCATCATATCCCGGATCTTGCCGATGGCGCGCGTGGGATTCAAGCCCTTGGGACAAACATCCACGCAGTTCATGATGGTGTGGCAGCGAAAGAGCCGGTACGGGTCCTCCAGGTTGTCCAGGCGTTCATTGGTCGCCTGGTCGCGGGTATCGGCCAAGAAACGGTAGGCGGCGAGCAACCCGGCAGGCCCCACGAACTTATCCGGGTTCCACCAGAACGACGGACAGGAAGTCGAACAGCAGGCGCACAGGATGCACTCGTAGAGGCCGTTCAGCTCCTCCCGTTCTTCCGGTGTTTGCAGACGCTCGCGCTCCAGCGGCGGATCGTTGTTGATGAGGTAGGGTTTGATGGAATGATACTGTTTGAAAAACTGCGTCATGTCCACCACCAGATCGCGGATTACCGGCAACCCCGGCAAGGGCTTCAGGACAATCGGCTCTTTCAGGGAATCCAGTTCCGTGAGGCAGGCCAGCCCGTTTTTCCCGTTGATGTTCATGGCGTCCGAACCGCATACCCCTTCGCGGCAGGAACGGCGATAGGCAATCGTCTCGTCCCTAGCCTTCAATTTGGTCAGGGCGTCCAGGAGCTTGCGATCGGTAGAATCGACTTCCACGGAAATGTCCTGCATATAGGGACGCTCGTCCTTGTCCGGATCGTAGCGGTAAATCCTGAATCGCACCGCGCGTTTCGTCATTTCTCTCTCCTTTCGTTCTTCGTTCAATTCCGTCGTTCTACGTTCAGTAAGAGCGGGTCTTCAGGGCGACCGTCTCGACTGTGAGGGGCTGCAAGCGCACCGGCTTGTAGGCGACGCGGTTGCCTTCCCGATGCCAGAGGCTGTGCTTCAGCCATGCCTTGTCGTTCCGGCCATTCGGAAATTCCGGCGTATTTGGGGCGTCGTCGCGCATATGCGCGCCGCGCGATTCCTTTCTCGCCTCGGCGGAAATCATCGTCGCCTTGGCAACCTCGATCAGGTTCTCGGTTTCCAGCGCCTCGACGCGGGCGGTGTTCCAGACCAGCGATTTATCCTTGATTTCCAGGTTCTGCGTCATTTTTTCGACTTCCAGAATGCGCGTCACCCCTTTTTGCAACAGGTCAGCAAAGCGGAACACCCCGGCGTGATCCTGCATGGCGCAGGCAATCGCCTGCCGCGCCTCATGGACGCTCACGCCGCCCTGACGCTGGTCGATCGCCTCGATCCGCGATCGGGCGCGGTCGGCGGCATCCTTTGGCAACTCGCGGTGCGCCTTGCCCACCTTCAGGTCTTCCACGGCGGAATCGCCCGCGGACTTGCCAAAGACCAGGAGATCGAGGAGCGAATTGGTACCCAGACGGTTCGCGCCATGCACGGAAGCACAGGCGCATTCGCCCGCTGCGTAGAAGCCGGGTACCACGACATTCTCGCCGTCCGCGCCTAGCGCCACGACGCGCCCGTCATAGCTCGTGGGAATCCCGCCCATCTGGTAGTGCGCGGTCGGCACCACGGGAATGGGCGCCTTGATCGGATCGACGCCCGCGAACTGGATGGAAATCTCCCGGATGCCCGGCAGCCGCTTCATGATCGTTTCCGGATCGAGGTGGGTTATATCGAGGAGCACATAATCCCTGTTCGGCCCGCAGCCGCGCCCTTCCTTGATTTCGGTGGTCATGGCGCGGGAAACCACGTCGCGCGAGGCCAAATCCTTGGCGTTCGGCGCGTAGCGTTCCATGAAATGCTCGTTGTCCGCGTTTCTCAGGATGCCGCCCTCGCCGCGCACGCCTTCGGTAATCAGGACACCGGCACCCGCCACGCCCGTCGGGTGAAACTGCCAGAATTCCATGTCTTCGAGCGGGATGCCTGCGCGCGCCGCCATGCCAAGGCCATCGCCGGTGTTGATGAAGGCATTGGTGGAGGAAGCGAAGATGCGCCCCGCGCCGCCGGTGGCGAAGATCACCGCGCGGGCGTGGAAAATCGCGATCTGGCCGGTTTCCATCTCCATCGCGGAAACGCCGACCACGACGCCTTCCGGATCGCGGATCAGATCGAGCGCCATCCATTCGACGAAGAACTGGGTGTTGGCCTTTACGTTCCGCTGGTACATGGCGTGGAGCATGGCGTGCCCGGTGCGGTCGGCGGCGGCGCAAGCGCGGCGCACCGGCTTTTCGCCAAAGTTGGACATATGGCCGCCGAAGTTGCGCTGGTAAATCTTGCCATTGTCGACGCGGTCGAAGGGCATCCCGTAGTGTTCGAGATCGACCACCACTTCCACGGCCTTTCGGCACATATACTCGATGGAATCCTGGTCGCCCAGCCAGTCGGAACCCTTGACGGTATCGTACATGTGCCAACGCCAGTGGTCTTCCTCGGAATTGCCGAGCGAGGCGGCAACACCCCCCTGGGCGGCCACGGTGTGCGAACGGGTTGGAAAGACCTTGGAGAGGACGGCGGTCTTCAGGCCAGCTTCGGAAAGCTGGATGGCGGAACGCAGCCCCGCGCCACCCGCGCCGACGACCACCGCGTCGAATTTGAGAATGGAAACATTCATGGGAACACTCATTTACAGCCTCCAGAGAATCGCGGCAATCCAGGCGGTATAGCCCGTGAGCGCCAGAATCGTCAGCGCATGCAGGGTGAGCCGTACGCTCACTGGCTTCACGTAGTCCATCCACAGATCGCGCACGCCAATCCAGGCGTGATAAAAGAGCGAGAGCGCAAAGAGGAAGGTGAAGAACTTGACCGCGCCATTGGCGAAGACGCTGCGCCAGACATCGAAATCCGATGGCCTGAGCGTCAGGAAGATCGTCACGATAAAGACGCTGTAAAAGGCCATGACGACCGCCGTGGCGCGCTGGACGATCCAGTCCTTGAGGCCATAGTGCGCCCCGACAACGATACGATTGATCACAGCAGTATCCTCCAGCAAATCAAAGCTGTCAGCGTCAGGCTAGCGACAAAGACGATCGCGGCGGAACGCCGCGCCGCCGCCAGATCCACGCCCACATCAAGGTCGATGAACAAAAAACGGATCCCCGCGCAAAAGTGATGCAGGAATGCCCAGATCAGTCCCGCAAACGAGAGCTTCGCAATCGGATGCGCGGTGACGCGGGCAAAGCACTCGAAACTTTCCGGCGAGGTCACGCTTGCCCCAAAGAGCCAGATGAGCGGCGCCAGCGCCAGAAAAAGCCCCACGCCGCTGACGCGGTGAAAAATGGACAGCAGTCCCGGCATGGGCAGTGAAAACATGATGGAAAACAAGTCCAGGTACTTCGGACGCTTCCGGATACGCAGCGCACTCATGAACATCATCCTCGAAAGTTCAGAAAAACCGGCGAAAACCCGCCGATAACCAACACACTGCCAAAAGGCCAGTGATTATACCTTGCGCACCCGCTTATTACGCAAACGCGCGAAAAGCTGCCATCAACCAAGCTCATTGTGATAATGATGCCGTTTCGTCGTGTAGAATCCGCGCCGCCATTCCACCGGACGTTCCGCATAGGTATAGGCGCGCCGTTCCACGAGGAGCAGCGGCGCGTTGGGCGCGACATCCAGCAGTCTGGCTGCTTTCGCCGTTGCCGTCACTGCCCGCAGCCGTTCTTCAGCGTGGATCATGTGCACACCGAAGCGTTGTTCGAAAAACCGGTAGATCGAGGCGACCGGGCCTTCCTGTTCCAGCATCGCCAGCGTCAGTTCGCCGAAGATTTCCGCGGGCAGGAACATCTGGTCGAAGACGACCGGGGACATGTCGAAGAAGAGCAAACGCTCGACCGCCACCACCGGATCGCCCGGCGGGATGTCCAGCGCCGCCGCCGTCGCCGCGTCCGCCTTTTCCAGTCCGCAGGAAAGCGGCTGGCTACGTTTTTGCTGCGGCAGGCCATCGTCGGAGCGCAGGCGCAGAAAACGGTAGCGGGCGCGGGGATCGTCATGCGAAGCCACAAAGGTGCCCTTGCCCTGGCGCCGCACCAGCAGGTTCTCGCCGGACATCTCGTCGATGGCTTTTCGCACCGTGCCTTGGCTCACGCCAAAACGCGCCGCCAGTTCCGCCTCGCTGGGAATCAGGGCGCCCGGCAGCCATTCGCCCGCGCCCAGCGCGTCCATCATCAGTGTCCTGATTTGACGGTAAAGCGGGCTGAAAGTCGGCGAAGCCGCCGCCTGGCGGATAATGTGCGGAACAGAAGACGTATCGGACATGGCGACGCATTAAACCACAAAAACCGACAACAGTCTATCTTATATAAGACACATCATTAATTTGACAGCAGACAAGTCAAACTTCTACCATAGCTTCGCGCGCCATCCATGGGCGTACTTGATAAACGAAGGATTTTCATTCCTCACAGGAGATTTTCATGACTCTGACAAAGCCCCCCCTGCGCGTCGCCATCACCGGCGCCGCCGGACAAATCGGCTACAGCCTCTTGTTTCGCATCGCTTCCGGCGAGATGCTGGGCAAAGACCAGCCCGTCATCCTGCACCTTCTCGACCTGCCCGTCGAAAAGGTACAAAAGGCGCTCCAGGGCGTCATCATGGAACTCGATGACTGCGCCTTCCCCTTGCTTTCCGGCGTCGTTGCCACGGGCGATCCCAATGTGGCCTTCAGGGACGCCGACATCTGTCTTCTGGTCGGCGCCAAGCCGCGCGGCCCCGGCATGGAGCGCGCCGATCTCCTGAAGGACAACGGCGCGATCTTCATCGTGCAGGGCAAGGCCATCGCCGAAAACGCGAAGGAGGACGTGAAGGTATTGGTAGTCGGCAACCCCTGCAACACCAACGCCTACATCGCCCGCGCCGCAGCCCTCAAGGCCGGGCGCACCAATCCCGCCAACTACCACGCCATGCTGCGCCTTGACCACAACCGCGCGCTCACGCAACTGGCGCAGAAATCCGGACGTCCGATCGCTTCCCTGAAAAAGCTCGTCGTCTGGGGCAACCATTCGCCTTCCATGTATGCCGATTATCGCTTCGTCACTTCCAGCGGTGACAGCGTAAAGGCGCTCATTCATGATGAAAAGTGGAACAACGATGTCTTCCTGCCCACTGTGAGCAAGCGCGGCGCGGCGATCATCGAGGCGCGCGGGCTTTCTTCCGCCGCTTCCGCCGCCAACGCCGCAATCGACCACATCCGCGACTGGACGCTGGGTTCCGATGACTGGGTGACGCTGGGCATTCCCGCTCCCGCCGAAAATGGCTATGACATTCCAGAGGGCATCGTCTTCGGTCTTCCCTGCGAATGCAAAAACGGCGCTTTCTCGCTTATTCGCGGCCTGGAGATCGACGATTATTCCAAAACGAAGATCACCGTCACGCTGAAGGAACTGGAAGATGAGCGCGTCGCCGTCGCGGATTTGTTGAAATCCCTGTAAGCCGCGGGAATGATGATAGGATCGCGGGCGTCCTGAAATTCGGAATGGAAACCCGGACGCCTGCCGGGTTTTATTCTATCAGGCGCGCGTACCCGGCTTCCATGCTCTGGCGCGAGTAATTCATCAAGGAGATTCGCATGAGCAAGTCGTTGAAGGTTATCGGCGTAGCGGTTGTCGTGGCGGGATTGGTGGTCGTTGGCGGCAGTTACGCGACGGGATTTTTTTTCAAGAGCGGTTTCCAGTCGCATCTGGAGAGGGAAAACCTCGAATTGCAGGCGCGTTCCGGCGATAAAGTCGGCATCCAGCTGGAACGCTATGAACATGGACTTTTTGGCGCGACGGCGCGGACGCGCGTCATGGCTGGACCGGTGGCTGTCCTTTTCATCAATCACGATATTCGTCATGGCCTGGGCACGGGCTTCAGGGCTTACGGCAAGGTGCATTCCGAAGTCGCGTTGCCGCAGGAGGTTTCCATCGCGATGAATGCCCTGTTCGGAGGCGATCCCCTAGGCGGACAATCGCCGCTCACGGTCGAGAGCGTCATCGGCTGGACGGGCGACAACCGTCACGTCATCAAATCGCCCGACTTCAAGGCCAAGGCGATGGGCATAATGAACATCGCCTGGGGCGGCATCGACGGCGACATCGCGGTTCGTAACGGCCATCGCGACATCGCGTGGCGGATCAATCTACCCGGTTTCTCCATGAAGGACGACAAAGAGAAGGTAGAAATTGGCCGCCTGTACAGCAAGGGCGGGATTGCGCGCGCAGGCGAGCATCTTTTCTGGACAGGGCAGATGGCGCTGGAATTCGACAAGATCGCGCTGGACATCAGGCGGAAAGCCAGTTTTCCATCGCGTTTTGAGCTGAGAAACTTGGAATTTTCTACCGATACCCGCGACAACGATGGCCTTGTCGAATCCACTTTCAGTATCGCCTTCGACAAGGTGGCGGCGGCGGGTGAAACCGCGGACGCGGCGAAATTGACCTTCGCCTTCGAACAGATCGACGCCGACGCGCTCGACGCCTTCATCAAAATCGTCCAGTCCCTCCAGCGAAAGGGCGGCAGCATTGACCCCGATGCGTTCGGCAATGCACTGGCGGCACAGCAATCCACGCTGGCGCCCGCCTTTTTGCGCCGCAAACCCGTCATTGCGCTCAAGGATAGCAGGATTCGCCTGAAGCAGGGTGATTTACGGATAGACGCGCGCCTGAGCTATATCGGGGAAAATCCGGAACAATTCGACTCGGAACGTGATTTGTTGCTCGAAGCAAACGGCGGCATGTCGCGCGCCCTCCTTGCCCATCTGGCCACCAGCAAAATGAAGGACAGCTTCAACGCCGCGATCGACGACGAGGCGATCGACGAAGCGCTGACGGAAGAAATGATCGGGGAACTTGCCGCGCAACTGGTCGATCAGCAAATCACCGAATTGATAAACCAGGGCTACCTCATCGAAAAGGACGGCCTCCTGACCGCCACCCTGCGCTTTCAGGGCGCGACGATGACCCTCAACGGAAAACCGTGGGACGAAAATGAAAACCTGTTCCCCCCCATGCTGCTCCCCAACGCGCCGTTGCCATGATCAGGAGTTAGGCCTCTTTTCCATCGGACGAACAATATGAAGAAAAAGGTTGCTGTATTAGACGGTGTCGTCACGAGAATATGTTATTCTTCTTGAATCACAAATTCTGTGGAGCAGTTTATGTTTTGCGCACAACATCGACACGATATTTCGGATCAGGTCTGGTTGCTTTTGGAACCCCATCTTCCTGGCAGGGGAGGCGCTTGGGGAGGCAAGGCACAGGATAACAGACGATTTATCAACGCTATTTTCTGGATTTTGCGGACGGGAGCGCCTTGGCGGGATTTGCCGCCATCGTATGGAGGCTGGAAGAACACGCATCGGCGCTTTTGCCGTTGGCGGGACAAAGGCATCTGGGAGGCGCTGCTGGAGCGTTTGGTAGATGAGCCGGATTACGAATGGCTCATGATTGACGCCAGCCATATCAAGGTTCATCCCGATGCAAGCGGAGCGCGAGGAGGCAATCAGGAGATGGGGGTTACAAAAGGGGGATCAACAGTAAGGTACATCTGGCCGTGGATGCGCATGGTATGCCGGTCAGAGTACTTGTTACAGAGGGTACCGCAGCGGATTGCACAAAGGCTCTTGCGCTGATCGAGGGGATAGAAGCGCAATGTTTGCTGGCGGATCGAGGTTACGACACGAACGAAATTGTTGAGAAAGCACAAGGAGCACGGATGCAAGTCGTCATTCCGCCCAAAAAGAACCGGGAGGTGCAGCGCAAATATGATAAATACCTCTATCGACACAGACATCTGGTAGAGAATGCTTTCCTGCACTTGAAACGCTGGCGAGGCATCGCCACCCGCTATGCCAAGAATACGGCTTCTTTCGTGGCTGCCGTGCAAATACGATGCATCGCATTATGGGCAAATATCTTGTGATGACATCGTCTACGAGAACGCGAAAGGGGAACCGGGGCCGTGGGGGCCGATCTTTTCGGCGGTGATTTCGTGAGAGGGATCAGCGTCGCCGCGCGCCGCGTGGGAGGATGGCCTCTCCCTGACCTTCCCCCGTTTTGCGGGGGAGGGGGTTTCCTTGGGGGAAGGAATGTCTTTGGGAGGGCGGGCGGCGCGGCGCGGCGGTTCGTGGCTTGCGATGACGGGGGGGAATTCCCGCTTCGGAGAGGGCGGTCAATGCAGCGGCGGGGTGCCCCGGGCTTGCAGGGACTGGATTTCTTCTTGCGTCAGGCCCGTGGCTT
>JAIRNL010000064.1 GCA_031258035.1 Azoarcus sp.
GGCCGCCAGTTCTGCACGATCATCTCGAATTTCTCTTTATATCCCAGCACATCCGGATATACCCGCACGCGCGCGATCATCCCGAATACTTTTTGCATGTCGGCCACCGTTTCGGCATCGACGGCCCAGAGATTGGTGACGTCGAAGTAGCCGTAATTGATGCAATCCCACCAAGCCAGCAGGAAATCCGCGACGATCAGGCTCTGGTGCGTGCTGCCGTGCGACATGGCGCTGCCGGGGGTGTTGATGTTGGTGATTTCGATCAGCCGCTCCAGCGCGGCGATTTCGTCCGGTTGCGGTGGGGGAAAGTCTTGGGGGGGGGCCATGGTTTGCTCCTTGTCTTGTTTCATTCGTCGCGCATTTGCGGGAACAGGATCACGTCTCGTATTGCCGGACTGTCGGTGAGCAGCATCGCCAGACGGTCGATGCCGATGCCGCAGCCGCCGGTGGGGGGCAGTCCGTATTCGAGCGCGCGAATGTAATCGGCGTCGTAATACATCGCTTCTTCATCGCCGGCATCCTTGGCGGCAGCCTGGGCGCGAAAACGGGCGGCCTGGTCTTCGGGATCGTTCAGTTCGGAGAAGCCGTTGGCGATTTCGCGGCCAACGATGAATAGCTCGAACCGCTCGGTGATTTCGGGGTTGCTGTCGGCGGCGCGGGCGAGCGGCGAGACTTCCACCGGGTAGTCGATGATGAAAGTCGGCTCCCACAGTTCGGACTCGGTCGATGCCTCGAAAAGCTGCAATTGCAGGCTGCCGATCCCGCCCGGCCTGGCTTGCACGCCAAAATCCCTGATCTTCTGTGTGACCCAGGCGGGGTCGGCAAGCTGCGCTTCGGTGAAATCGGGATGGCGCCTGCGAATCGCCCCGGTCACGGTGAGGCGGGCGAAAGGGGTGGAAAGATCGAGCCTGCGGCCCTGATAGGAGAACGTTTCGGTGCCCAGCGCCTCGCGCGCGGCGTGGCGGATGAGCCCCTCGGTGAAGTCCATCAGGCCGCGATAGTCCGTGTAGGCCTCGTAGAACTCCATCATCGTGAATTCGGGGTTATGACGCGGCGACAGGCCCTCGTTGCGGAAATTGCGGTTGATCTCGAAAACCTTCTCGAAACCGCCCACGACCAGGCGCTTGAGGTAAAGCTCCGGGGCGATGCGCAGGTAGAGACCCCTGTCGAGCGCGTTGTGGTGGGTCACGAACGGCCTGGCTGTGGCGCCGCCCGGAATCGGGTGCATCATCGGCGTTTCGACTTCGAGAAAGCCGTGCCCGTTCATGTAGTTGCGGATCGACTGCACCAGCCGGGCGCGGGCGACGAAGGCGAAGCGCGACTCCGGGCTCATGATGAGATCGACGTAACGCTGCCGGTATCTGGCTTCGGTATCGGTGAGACCGTGGAACTTGTCGGGCAGCGGCCGCAGGCTCTTGGTGAGCAGGCGCAGGGTTTCGGCCTTGACGGTCAACTCGCCCGTGCGCGTCTTGAACAGCGTGCCGACGCAGCCGACGATGTCGCCGATGTCCCAGCGTTTGAAATCGGCATATTCCTCGCCGAGCGCGTCGCGCGTCACGTAGAGCTGGAGCCTGCCGGACAGATCCTGGATGGTGACGAAACTCGCCTTGCCCATGAGGCGCCTGAGCATGATTCGCCCCGCCACCCTGACTTCGACGGGCGTGGCTTCCAGCGTTTCGGGATCCTTGTCGCCGTAGAGTTCGTCGAGCTTGCCGGCGGTGTTCTCGCGCGCGAAGTCGTTCGGAAACGCCCGGCCGCTGGCGCGCCATTGCGCGAGTTTTTCGCGCCGTTCGGCGACGATGTGGTTTTCGTCCTGGGAAGAGGCGGGAGCGTCGTGGGTATTGCTGTCGGACATGGCGCGTCGCGGAGAGAGTGAAAGCCGTGATTGTCGCAGGCGCGGGGAATGGGGGCAAATGGAAAGCACCGTCCGCAGCCGGGGCATGCGCGGTTTTCGCTGACGATCAGGCGCTCTGGATCATCCGGAAGTGATGCGTGCCATCCCGCCGCAATTGTTCGACGAGGCCGAATTCCCAGTCGAGGTAAGCCTGCATCGCCCCGGCGCTGTTGTCGGTGCCTTCGTAGGGGCGGCGGTAGCGGTCGAGCGGCGGGCTGGCCAGGCGTTCTTCGGTCTCCAGCGGTAATCCCGCGGCTTCCCAGGCGTTGGTGCCGCCGTCGAGCGCGTAGACTTCGCCTTCAGCCAGCGCGGCGAATTCAGCCAGGGCGTAATAGCCGAGCAGGCCGGAAAGGCAGGTGAGCACGTAACGCGATGCCTTGGGCAATCGGGCGAGCGCCTCCCGGGACTGCGCGCGCAGCGCATACCACGCGCCGGGGATGTGGCCGCGACGGTAGTTGGCGTGGGCGGTGAGGTCGATGACCACGGGCGGCTCGGAAGAAGCCAGCCACTCGCGCAGGGTTTGCGGGCCGACGCGGCGCACGTCGGGCACGGGGGGAAGCGGCGCGCGCCATGGGCCGGTTTCCGACCACGCGGCGGGGTCGGGCGGCGTGAGTACGTATACGTCCCACGCCATTTGAGCCAGCCATGAGGCGGTCATGTTGGCGCGCACGCCATCGTCGTCGGCGAGGACGATGCGCGCGCCGCGCACGGCGGCGGTCATTTCGGTTTCCTGCACGAGCTGGCCGCCGGGCACGGAGCGAAAGCCGGGGAGGTGGCCGGCGGCGTATTCCGACGGGTCGCGCACGTCGATGAAGTAGGTGGTGCGCCCGTCCTGGGCCAACCAGGGGGCGATGTCGGCGAGCGTCGCCCATTTGACGCCGGCGCGCCCGGCCAATGCCCGCGCGCGCGCCGCGGCTTTTGCGCGGGTGGATTCGGCCACCGGCCCGAAGCGGCGCGTCTGCCCGTGTTCGAGGGCGTCCCCGAACCCAGCCAGCGTCCAGCCGATGGTGCCGTTCCGGAGCGCGGCGACCGGGTTGGGGAGACCGGCATCGAGCAGCGATTGCGTGCCGATGATGCTGCGCGTGCGCCCGGCGCAGTTGACGATGACGCGGGTTGCGGGGTTCGGCGCGAGTTCGGGGACGCGCAAGGCCAACTCCGCGCCAGGCACGTTGATCGAGCCGGGGATGTTCATGGTCTGGTATTCGTCGAAGCGACGCACGTCGACCACGATCATGTCGGCTTGTGCCTCGAGCAGCGCCCTGACTTCCCCGGCGGCGAGCGACGGCGTGTGGCGTGTGGCATCCACGAGTTCGCCGAACGCCTTGCTTGGCGCGTTGACGTCGCGGAAAAGCTCGCCGCCCGCCGCCCGCCAGCCTTCGATGCCGCCCTCGAACACGGAGACGTCGCTGTAGCCGAGTTCGATCAGCCGGCGCGCCGCGCGCTCAGCCAGTCCTTCGCCGCCGTCGAGCGTGACGATGGGGACATCGTGGCGCGGCAGCCTGGCATGGACATCCAGCTCCAGGCGGGAAAGGCTGAGGTTCGCGGCGAACAGGGGGTGGGCCTGGGCGTGCGGGTCTTCCTCGCGCACGTCGATGAGGGCGATTTCGCGCCGTTCCAGCAGCGCGGCGCGGATTGCCTTGTACTGGACATGCGGCAGATCCGGTGGACTCACGCGGCGATCTAGCTCCACAGATTGGGCACGACGGCGTTGGCGTAGCCAGAAACGAATGGTTTTTCGGCCCCGGAGGCGGGATCGAACACATGGCGGTTCACGCGCCCGATGTTCTTGCCATAGACGTGGATGCTGATCGAGGCGCGGTCGGTGAGGTTGTTGGAGACCGCGTGTACGTCGCCGATGGCCGGCGATACCGCCGTGGTCTGGCCCGGCAGCAGGACGCCGTCTCCCGTGACCGCATAGCCGCCGTCGGGTTGTCTGAGGTAGGTGGTTTCGCGTTCCTCGCCGCGCAGGCCACCGACGATGCCCCAGGTGAGGTGGTCGTGCACCGGCGTCTTCTGCCCTGGCCCCCACACGAAACTGACGATGGAAAGGCGTTCGAGCGGATCGGCGTAAAGCAGGTATTGCTGGTAGTGGTCGGGATGCGGGCGGGCGAATTCGTCAGCCAGCCAGTCGTCCTTTTCGACCAGGCGGGCAACGAGTTCCCTGCCTTCGGCGAGGATGACGGATTCGGCGGGGTCGTTTTCCAGCAGACGGGTGATGTCCTGGACGAAAGTCAGCAATCTCTGTGTGCTCATGGTGTGCGGAAGAAAAGTGTGTGGAAGAAGTGGAGGCGGGGGCGCAAAACCCGCTGCCGTCCGGCGGGATCTCCGCGCAGCTTACGCAAGGCGGCAAGGGAGGCTAACGAATAAAAAAAGATTTTCTTATGCACGAAATGGCGATTGGCTCATGCCCCGGACGCGAGGCCAACGCCTCTGGTTCGCGCCTCGCCCGTGGCGGGATCGAGACCGTAATAAGCGGATAACTGCGCATAAACGGCGGGAAACGCGGCGCGCAGGCTCAGGGGCATCTCGAAGAAGGCTTCGGAAGCGACGGCGAAGAATTCGGCGGGATGTTCGGCGGCATAGGGGTCGAGCACGGTTTCGATGCCCGCCTCGTCGAGCCGGCACAGGCGTTCGTAGGCGTCGGTGAAGACCCGCGCCCACGTCTTGCGCGACATGCCCGGCGGCAGCGCCGGAAAACCCTCCGCCCGCCCGCCGTTGTTCGCCATGTCGAGCTTGTGCGCGAATTCGTGGACGACGACGTTGACGCCCGCCGGCCCGCCTTCGCCGAACCAGGCCACCAGTACCGGCCCGTCGGCGCGCGCCTCGCCGAGCAGGATGTCGTCGAACTCATGGACGACGCCTGCCGCGTCCATCGTCTGGCGCGGCACGACGAAATCGCCGGGATAGACCACGATCCCCACCCAGCCGCGATAAGCACCAAGCCCTTGGCTGAGGATGGGCAGGCAGGCTTGTACGGCGATGGACAGCATGATTTCGTCGTCGAGTTGCAGGCCGCGCGCGCCGTAGAATTCTTTTTCGGCGAGAAAACCCACAGCCAGGGTGCGCAGGCGGGCGCGCGTTTCGTCCGGCAGAAAAGCCAGGAACGGCAGGCGCGCTTCTACCCGCGCCCAGAGTTCGGGGGACGGGAGGGCCGCTTCATCCTCGCGGACGCGGCCCAGCCAGCGTTTCAGTTTGTCGAGCATCGGAGCGTTACGGGGATTGAAGGAAATCCCGGGGAAAGAATCTCATATTCGGTGTGTTTCCCGTCCCATGTTTTTGCCACGTCGGCTTCGAGTGGCGTAGGCTTCGTCCCTGCTTTTCCCGTAAATTGACTGCCATGGTTTACGTCACTCATGCGGTCGACCGCGATGCGGTCGCGCCTCCCATCGACCTGCTGGCTGAAGGATTGACGCCCGAGGAGCGTGCCGTCATCGAGCGCGCCCTCGCCTTTGCCGCTGAAGTCTATGAGGGGCATACCCTCGGCACTGGCGAGCCGGTGTGGACGCACGCGCTGGGCTGCGCCCTGATCGTCGCCTCCTTGCGGCTGGACGCCGATGCCCGCGTCGCGGCGCTGCTTTTCGCGGTGGAAGAATACCTCGAACGCGCGCGCGACAGACTCGAAACCGGCTTCGGCGGACACGTTGCCCGCCTGGTCGCGGGCCTGCGCAAGCTCAACCGCCTGCGGGTACTCACCCGCACGGCCGCCACCGCCACCGGCCCGGAAATTCGCGCCCAGACCGAAATCCTGCGCAAGATGTTGCTGGCTATGGTCGAGGATATCCGCGTCGTGCTGCTGCGCCTGGCTTCGCGCACCCAGACCCTGCGCTATTACACCAGCATGGACAACGAAAGACGCGCAAGCGTGGCGCGCGAGTCTCTGGACATCTACGCGCCGCTCGCCAACCGCCTCGGTGTGTGGCAACTCAAATGGGAACTGGAAGATTTGTCCTTCCGCTTCCTCGAACCCGAGACCTACCGGCGCATAGCCAGGATGCTCGACGAGCGCCGATCCGAGCGCGAGAACTTCATCCAGGGCGCCATCGAACGCCTGCGCCGGGAGCTGGCTGCAATCGGCATCGAGGCGGAAATCCACGGCCGTCCCAAGCATATCTACAGCATCTACAACAAGATGCGTTCCAAGAAAATCGATTTCTCGCAGGTCTACGACATCCGCGCCCTGCGTGTGCTGGTCGAAGAAGTGCGCGACTGCTATACGGTGCTCGGCATCGTGCACCAGATATGGCAGCCGATCCACAAGGAATACGACGATTACATCTCCCGCCCCAAGGGCAACAACTACCAGTCCCTGCATACGGCGGTGCTGGCTGGCGACGGGCGCGCGCTCGAAGTACAGGTGCGCACCCACGCCATGCACCGCCATGCCGAACTGGGCGTGGCGGCGCACTGGCGCTACAAGGAAGGCGTCGGCGGGGGGGGGAGCGGGTACGACGACAAAATCGCGCTCCTGCGCAGCCTCCTGTCGTGGAAAGACGAAGTGGCCGGTTCGTCGCGCTGGCTCGAGCAACTCAGGCAGGCTTCCCTGGACGACACCATCTACGTGCTGACGCCGCAGGGCCGGGTCATCGACCTGTTGCGCGGCGCGACCCCGGTCGATTTCGCCTATCGCCTGCATACCGACCTCGGCCATCGCTGCCGCGGGGCCAAAGTCGACGGCCATCTCGTGCCGCTCAATACCGGGCTGGAAAACGGCCAGACGGTGGAAATTACCGCAGCCAGGGAAGGAGGCCCGTCGCGCGACTGGCTTGATGCGCGCCAGGGCTACGTGGCGACCGTGCATGCCCGGCGCAAGATACGGCAATATTTCAGCGCCCTGGACGAAGAAGAACTCCTCGCGCGCGGGCGCAATTTCATCGCCCGTGAAATGCAGCGCGACGGCCATGGCCAGACGAGCATCGACGCCCTGGCTACCCGGCTCGGCTTCAGAAATGCCGACGCGCTCTATCTGGCTGCCGGCCGGGGCGAACTCGGCCAGCGCGCCCTGCAAGTGGCGCTGCGCGAGACGGACGCCACCGCCGCGTCCCCGGATGCCGCCGGGGACGGCAAGCCAGAAATCGTCGTCGGCCGCAGCCGTTCCAGTGACAGTTCCGGCAAGGTGCTGATCGTCGGGGTGGGCAACCTGTTGACATCCCTGTCGCGCTGCTGCAAGCCAGCGCCGCCCGATGCCATCAAGGGGTTCGTCACTCGCGGGCGGGGCGTGTCGGTTCATCGCGTCGATTGCCGCGATTTTCGTCATCTCGCCGAACGGCATCCCGAGCGCGTCATCGTCGCCGAGTGGGGCGAACAGGCATACGACAAAGAACAGCAATCGGCCTTTCCCGTAGACATCAGCGTGCAGGCCGTGGATCGGCAAGGCTTGCTGCGCGACATCTCCGAACTCCTGTTGCGTGAAAAGCTCAACGTCACGGCGGTCAATACCCAGAGCAAAAAGAGCATGGCCACCATGCGCTTTACGCTGGAAGTCGGCGGCATCGCGCAATTGCAGCGCGCACTGACGCTGATACGGGAAGTGAAAGGGGTGATCGAGGCGCGGCGCGGGTAGGCGCGGGGCGCTCAGACCAGCACTTCCAGCACCGGCGGATGCCCGAGGAAAGATTGCGGACTCGCGCTGGCTCCGTAAGCGCCGGACTGGAAGATCACCACGAGGTCGCCCGGCTCGGCGCGGGGCACCACCATGCGCTCGGCGAGAATGTCGAGCGGGGTGCAGAGCGGGCCGACGACGGTGACGACTTCGGCCTTGATCGCGTGCATGCGGCTGCCGATGGCGACCGGATAGTTTTTGCGCAGCACCTGGCCGAAATTGCCCGAGGCAGCCAGATGCTGGTGCATGCCGCCATCGACGACCAGAAAAAGCTCGTCGTTGGAAATCTTCCGGTCGACGATGCGGCTCACGTAAAGGCCGGCTTCGCCCACCAGGTAGCGCCCGAGTTCGATGACGATTTCAGCGTGCGGGAACGTCTTTGCGGCCTCTTCGACGATGCCGGTGAGCACCGTCCCGATCGGCGTGAGGTCGAGGCTCTGTTCGCCGGGGAAATAGGGAATGCCGAAACCGCCCCCGAGGTTGATGACCTTGACCGGCGCGGGCGCGCCGGCAGCCAGTTCGGTGATGACGGCATAGCTCTTGCGCAGGGCCTCGGCGATGGCGCCGGCGCGCAGATTCTGCGAACCGACGAAGAGATGGAACCCCTCGAAAGCCAGGCCCGCTTCGCCGATGGCGCGCAGCAGTTCGGGCGCCCTGTCGATATCGACCCCGAACGGCTTCGGGCCGCCGCCCATCTTCATGCCCGCCGATTTGAGTTCAAAGTCCGGATTGATGCGCAACGCGACCCGCGCGGGCAGCTCCAGCGCCTTCGATGCCGCAGCCAGGAGCGGCACTTCCCGTGCGGATTCGATGACCAGCAGCGCCCCGGTGGCGACGGCCTGGCTCAATTCGTTACCGGACTTGCCGGGGCCGGCGAAGCTGATGTCGCGCGGCGGAATGCCGGCATCGAGCGCCACTTTCAACTCCCCGGCGGAAGCCACATCGGCCCCATCGACCAGCCTCGCCATATGCGCGACCAACGCCGGCATCGGGTTGGCCTTGATAGCGTAATGCAGCTTCAGGCGGGTGGGGAGCGCGGCCCGCAATTCCTCGACACGGCGCGTCAACAACTTGCGGTCATAGACATAGAACGGGGTGCGGCCGACGCGCGCGACCAGCTGCTTCAGGGGAATGCCGCCGACGACCAGTTCACCGTTGCTGACCGGGAATTGCTTCATGGGGGCATGCAGGGGGGCGATTGAGTTCATGATCCTGGGCTTGGAGAGTTCGTTGAGCGCGGGACGACGAGACGAACGTTTGCGGGGTCGAAAGCCAGCCGCTATTCCGTTGTTTTTTCACTTTACGCGAACCGCGTCGGCGCATCCGTCCATTTTCCACAACGTTTCAAAAAGTGCCTTGCGGTCGATTTTGCCGTTGGGCGTGCGGGGGAGCGCTCCCTGGCGCGGTTCGATGCGCGCCGGCACCATGTACGCCGGCATACGGAGGCGGCATTCCCTCGTCAGTGTAGCGACAAATGTAGCGTCATCGTCGACGTTCGCCGAAGATGGCGTAACGATGACGGCGATGTAATGTCCCAGCGTTTCGTGCGGCAGCCCAAAGGCGGCGCATTCGCCGATCAGACCCGTCGCGTGAAATATTTCCTCAATTTCGGTGGGGCTGACCCGGTAGCCAGACGTCTTGATCGTCTCATCGCGGCGGCCGATGAAATACAGGAAGCCGTCCTCGTCGCGCCGCACGGTATCGCCGGAGAACACCGCGATCTCCGGCAGCGTTGCCCCTGGCGCGCCGACGCCGGCGGGCAGGGGCCTGTAGCGTTCGGCGGTTCTCTCGGGGTCGTTCCAATAACCGAGGCCGACCAATGCCCCGCGCTGCACCAGCTCGCCCGGTTCGCCGGGGGCGCACTCGCTGCCGTCCTCGCGCAGCACGAGCACTTCGGCGTTGGGGATGGCCTTGCCGATGGAGTCGGGCCGGCGTTCGACTTCCTCCGGCGGCAGATAGGTCGCGCGGAAAGCCTCGGTGAGACCGTACATCAGATAAGGCCGGGCGGCGGGCAGCCGGGCGCGCAGGCGCTCCAGGATGGCGCGCGGCATATGCCCGCCCGTGTTGGCGAAGTAGCGCAGGTGCTCGCCGACGCCCGCCGGCCATGTGAGTTGCGCGAGTTGGGCCCACAGGGGCGGCACAGCGGTCAGGCCGGTCACGTGCTCGCGCGCCACGGCGTTCAGCACATCGCGCGGCAGCAGATAGTTGAGCAACGCCACCCGCGCCCCCACGGCGAACGCGGTGGTCAATTGCGAAAAGCCGGCGTCGAACGACAGGGGCAGCGCCGCGAGCAGCACGTCATCGGCGCGGTTTTCCAGGTAGTGCGCCACGCTCCGCGCGCCCGCCACCATGTTCCGGTGAGACAGCATCACGCCCTTGGGCCGCCCGGTGCTGCCCGAAGTATAGAAAATGGCGGCCATGTCGGCGTCGATGACGCGATGGCCGCCCGCGCCCGCGGAGAGGATTTCGTCCCAGGCGTGCACCGCGAACGGCTGGGAGGCGGAGACGCTTTCCCGCGCCTCCCCGGTGAGCGCGACATGGCGCAATCCGGGACAGGCGGCGAGCGTCTCCGCGAGTCCAGCCAGGCGTTCGGGACTGGTGACGAGGACGTGCGCGCCGCTGTCAGTCAGGATGTGGCCGACCTGGGCCGGTTTGAGCACGGGATTGATCGGCACGAAAGCGCCGCCGGCGGCGGCAGCCCCGAAACAGGCGATGACGGTCTCGAAGCGTTTGTCGAGCCAGACTGCCACCCGCGCGCCGCGCGCGAGACCGAGACGCACAAGCCCACCGCCGAAAGCCTCGACGGCATCGGCGAGGTATCGGTAGGCGAGCGTCGCTTCGCCCATGCGCAAGGCGGCGGCCTCGGGCGCGCGCGCGGCGGCGGTGGAAATCAGGTGATGGAGCAGGGGAGCGTGCATGGCGGGAAATTGTCGTGAAACAGGGCCCGTCGGGGCAATCGCGGCAACCCAGGCTGGCTACGGCGAATTGCGTTCCCGCTCGCGGGTGAAGGCGCGGGTCGGTTGATATAACCTTTCGCCCGATTTGTCAATCAGGCGCATCGTGGCTTGTTTACAACACTGCCGGGCGCCATCCTGCTCGGCGTCGCGGTGTGCATGTCGGCGATGACGCTCAGAAAGTATTTGTGAACGAATCGAAGCGGCGGCGTCCTGCCGGGCGGCGGGCACCCGGTGCAACGGGGACTGCCCCGCCATCAGGCGTGAACCGAGGCCAGTTCTTCGCGCAGGACTTTCCTGAGTGTCGATTCAAGATCGGCCTGGCGCAGCGACGCTTTGAGCGTTTCGTTGATAAGCGTCTGGTAGCCGCGTTCGCCGGACAGGTTCTTGAAATGCTCGACCAGGGCGGCGTCAAGGTACAAGGTGACGCGCTGTTTGGGCTGAACCAGCCGCCCATTTACGCGCTTACGCAGGATCAGCTTGCCCGCGTCAATGTCGGCCTGGGTAATGGGAGTCTCTTCGTCAAAGGTTGTCATAGTAGATTTCTTGCTCATTCCGGTCTGCCTTGCGCATGGAGATGACGCGAATTTCCTCGTCCGTTTCGGCGGTGACGATGATCACCACCACGCCACGCAACTCCCCCATCGTGATGAGGCGCTGCTCGCCGTAGGCGAAACGCCGATCCTCGAAGCCATCGATATCCAGGGCTTCCGCGAGCCGCAAGGACACCCGAAAGGCATCGCGCTGAATGCCGCGTATTCCGATGCAACTGCCGACGATCCCATTGCGCCATGGCCTATCAGCCACCACTTTCCCGCATCGAAGGGAACAACCTATTACACTCAACACTTAGTGGCCTTTGGGCTTGCATCAAACTCAACGTCCCTTTCAA